>DASSDE010000860.1:0-6037 GCA_035697365.1 Kribbella sp.
GACCGAGGAGATCGTGGCCGAGGGCCTCGAGGCCTCGAAGGGCTTCATCAAGACGCTGGTCGAGGCGCAGGCCGAGCTGGCCGCCAAGGCGTCCAAGCCGACCGGCGAGTTCCCGCTCTTCCCGGACTACCAGGACGACGCCTTCGCGGCGGTCGAGGCCTTCGCCAGCGACGAGCTCGCGCAGGCGCTGACCATCGCCGGCAAGCACGAGCGCGACGACGCCACCGACGCGGTGAAGGCCGCCACGGTGGAGAAGCTGGCGGCCGACTTCGAGGGCCGCGAGAAGGAGCTGTCCGCAGCCTTCCGCTCGCTGACCAAGAAGCTGGTCCGGCAGCGCGTGCTCAAGGACAAGGTCCGGATCGACGGCCGTGGCCTGAGCGACATCCGGCCGCTGAAGGCGCAGGTCGGCGTGCTCCCGCGGGTGCACGGATCGGCGCTGTTCGAGCGCGGCGAGACCCAGATCCTGGGTGTCACCACGCTGAACATGCTGCGGATGGAGCAGCAGCTCGACACGCTCTCCCCGGAGACGCGCAAGCGCTACATGCACAACTACAACTTCCCGCCGTACTCGACCGGTGAGACCGGCCGGGTCGGTTCGCCGAAGCGCCGCGAGATCGGTCACGGCGCGCTGGCCGAGCGGGCCCTGGTGCCCGTGCTGCCGTCCCGCGAGGACTTCCCGTACGCGCTGCGTCAGGTCTCCGAGGCGCTCGGCTCGAACGGGTCCACCTCGATGGGCTCGGTCTGCGCCTCCACCCTGTCCCTGCTGAACGCCGGTGTGCCGCTGAAGGCCCCGGTTGCCGGTATCGCGATGGGTCTGATCTCCGGTGAGGTCGACGGCAAGCAGGAGTTCGTCGCACTGACCGACATCCTCGGCGCCGAGGATGCCTTCGGCGACATGGACTTCAAGGTCGCCGGTACGAAGGACTTCGTCACCGCCCTGCAGCTGGACACCAAGCTGGACGGTATTCCGGCCACGGTGCTGGCCGGTGCGCTGACCCAGGCCAAGGCCGCGCGGCTGACGATCCTGGACGTGATGGCCAAGGCCATCGACGCGCCGGGTGAGATGAGCGAGTTCGCGCCGCGGGTCATCTCGGTGAAGGTCCCCGTGGACAAGATCGGAGAGGTCATCGGCCCGAAGGGCAAGATGATCAACCAGATCACCGAGGACACCGGCGCCGACATCTCCATCGAGGACGACGGCACGGTGTACATCGGCGCGACCGACGGTCCGTCGGCCGAGGCCGCCCGGGCCGCGATCAACGCGATCGCGAACCCGACCATGCCGGAGAAGGGCGAGCGCTACCTGGGCACGGTCGTGAAGACGACCAACTTCGGTGCGTTCATCAGCCTGCTGCCGGGCAAGGACGGCCTGCTGCACATCAGCAAGCTCCGTCCGCTCGCCGGTGGCAAGCGCGTCGAGGCTGTCGAGGACGTGTTGTCGGTCGGCCAGAAGCTGCAGGTCGAGATCGCCGAGATCGACGACCGCGGCAAGCTCTCGCTGATCCCGGTCATCGAGGGTGAAGAGAAGAAGGACGAGGCCGCAGCAGCCGAGTGACTCGCGCAATCACGAGCACCCTCCTGAGCCCGGAGGCGGGCGGTCCGGTGAAACGGACCGTCCTGCCCTCCGGGCTTCGGGTTCTCTCCCAGTCCGTCCCAGGCTTCCGTTCGGTCACGTTCGGGCTCTGGGTCGGCGTCGGCTCCCGGGACGAACCGGAGCAGCTGGCCGGCGCCACACACTTCCTCGAGCACCTGCTGTTCAAGGGCACCGAGCGTCGCGACGCGCTGGAGATCTCCGCCGCGATCGACGCGGTCGGCGGCGAGATGAACGCGTTCACCGGCAAGGAGTACACCTGCTACTACGCGCGGGTGCTGGACACCGATCTGCCGCTGGCGGTCGATGTCATCTGCGACATGATCACGTCCGCCACGCTCACCGACACCGACGTCGAGAGTGAGCGCGACGTCATCGACGAAGAGATCGCGATGCACGCCGACGAGACGTCGGATCACATTCACGACCTGTTCGCCGAGCAGCTCTGGGGCAAGTCCCCGTTGGGCCGGTCGATCACCGGTACGCCGGAGTCGGTCGAGGGCCTGTCCCGCCAGCAGGTCGTGGGCTGGTACCGCCGCCGCTACAAGCCGTCGAACATCGTCGTCTCGGTGGCCGGCAATGTCGACCACGCGGATGTCGTCCGCCTGGTCCGTAAGGCGTTCGAGCGGCACTGGGTGACGGCCGAGTCGGAGCCCGCTGCCGTCCGGCGTGCTGCGAAGAAGCGCGTTCCGACGTACGGCGGCGTGCAGGTGCACCACCGCGACGTCGAGCAGGCGCATCTGGTGCTCGGGATGCCCGGGCTGGTCCGCAGCGACGACCGCCGGTACATCGCCGGCGTCCTGCACGGGATCGTCGGCGGCGGGATGTCGTCGCGGCTGTTCCAGGAGGTGCGGGAGAAGCGCGGCCTGGCGTACTCGGTGTTCACGTTCGGCTCGGCGTACGCCGACGCCGGCATGGTCGGGGTGTACGCGGGCTGTCTGCCGAAGAAGGCCCCCGAGGTGCTGGACGTGATCCGCGGCGAGCTCGAGGCGATTGCCCAGGGCAACATCACGGCCGACGAGCTGCTCCGCGGCAAAGGGCAGATGCGCGGCTCGGTGGTGATGGGCCTGGAGGACACCGGCGCCAAGATGACCCGGATCGCGAAGGCCGAGCTCGTCTACGGCGAGCTCCCGACCGTCGACGAGATCCTGCGCCGGATCGACTCGGTCACCCTGGACGACGTCACCCAACTGGCCGCCGAGCTGTACGCCGGCGCTCCGGCACTGACCGTCATGGGCCCCTTCAAGGAAGACACCAACGCCTTTGCCCTCTGAGGAAACTCAGATGCTGATGTCGAGCAGCTTCAGGAACACGGTGGCGGCAGGGGAGCGGGCGGCGCTGCTCCAGACGACGTACTCGATGCGGCCGGGCGCGTCGGTGATCTCGACCGTCGCGACGCCGGTCAGTTGGGGCGCGTAGGTCGAGGCGAACAGCGCGACCGCGAGCCGTTCGCTGACCAGGCGGGCCATCAACTCGGCGGTGCTCACCTCGAAGGCGACATCGCGGCGGAGGCCGGCCGACTCGAAGGCCTGGTCGCTCTGCAAGCGGCCGGCCGTCCGTGGTGGCAGATCGACGAACACCTCTTCGGAGAGCCGCTGCAAGCTGACCGTTGCTTCGCCCGTGAGCGGATGGTCGGGCGGAACCACCGCGACCAGGCGGTCGCGGGCCAGTTCTCGCGCCTCGACACCGCGCGGTTCGGCTGTCGTCGGCAGCCCGAGGAACGCCACATCGATGACCCCTTCCTTGACCTGCTCGACGAGCTTCTCGCTCGCTCCCACTCGCAGCGAGATCCGCACATCGGGGTAGTCGCGCCGGAAGTCCCGCAGTGCGGCCGGGATGTCGACGGCCGCGACGGTCGGGATCAGCCCGACGGCGAGCCGCCCGCGAACCTGCCCGACCGCCGCGGCGGCTTCCGCGGCTGCGCGCTCGGCCGCCTCGAGACATTGCCGTGCCGCCGGCAGGAAGGCCGTACCCGCCGGCGTGAGCCGTACTCGGCGGCTGGTGCGATCGAACAGGCGCGCCCCCAGCTCCCGCTCCAGCCGGGCGATCTGGTGGCTGAGCGCCGACTGTACGACCAGGCAGCGTTCGGCGGCGCGGGTGAAGCTGTTGGTCTCGGCGACGGCAAGGACGTACCGGAGCTGCTGGAGTTCCATGGAACTATCGTGAATCACGATCGATGAGCTGACAAACATGTGTTGGACTCATTGATCGGATCCGACTGAGACTGCTGAGGTGACCACTCAAGATCTCGCCCGCACGGACCGCAGCGGCTCGACGGTTCGGCCCTGGCTCGGCGTCGCCGCGATCACCGCCAGCCTGTTCGTCTTCCTGACCACCGAGCTGATGCCCGTCGGCCTCCTCACCCCGCTGAGCACCAGCCTGAGCGTCCCGGTCGGCGTCGCCGGCCTGATGGTGACGCTGTACGGAGTCTCGGCCGGACTCGGCGTACCGTTCATCGTCGCCTGGTCCCGCCGGGTGAACCGCCGCGTGCTGCTGACCATCCTGCTGGCGGTCCTGACCGCAGGCAACCTGGTGACGTCGGTCGCGCCGAACTTCCCGCTGATGCTGGCGACCCGGCTGTGCATGGGCTTCGCGAGCGGGGTCTTCTGGGCGATCGGTGTCAGCATGGCGATGCGTCTGGTGCCAGGGCGGTACGCGAGCCGGGCCGCCGCGATCGTGATGTCCGGCATCTCGGTCGCGACGGTGGCCGGCATTCCGCTCGGGATCCTGCTCGAGAGCCGCACCGACTGGCGGACCACCTTCTTGATCTGGAGCGGCCTGAGCCTCGTGGTCGCGCTCGTCGTGGCGGTCGTGATCCCGTCGCTGCCGTCGGACAACGCGGTCCCGGTCCGCGCGGTCTTCGCACTGCCGGTCCGCAACAGCCGGCTGCGGCTCGTGATGGTGATGGTCGTGTTGTTCGTGCTCGGGCACTTCGGCGCCTACACCTTCGTACGGCCGTTCCTGGAAGGAGAGTCGTCCGCGTCACCGGCGTACATCACGGCACTGCTGATGGTGTACGGAGCGGGTGGCGCGGCCGGGAACTTCATCGCCGGACACGTTGCCTCGCGCAACTTCCGCGGCGGGTTCATCGTGGGGTGCGTCGGTGTGACCGGCGCATTGGTGATGCTCCTGGCCGTCGGTCACTGGCGGGTCGGTCAGGTCGTCGCGCTGGTGCTCTGGGGGATCTCGTTCGGCGTCGTGCAGCTGTGCCAGGTGAATCTCACGCAGACCGCGGCGCCGGAGACCTTCGAGGCGGCGATGTCCCTGAACACGATGGCCTACAACACGTCGATCGCACTCGGCGCACTCTTCGGCGGGCTGCTCGCCGACCGGGCGGGCGTGCACAGTGTCGTCGGGTTCGGCATCGCGCTGACTGCCGCCTCGCTGTTCGTCACGCTTCTCGCCGGACGGCAGCTGAGGACCGGCTGATCGCGACCGGGAGAGTCTGGTACCCGCGCAGAACCAGGCGATCGCGCCGGGTCGGTTCGCCGGCCCGGGTGATGGTCGCGGCGCGCAGACGAGTAAAGGCGACGGTGGCTTCGAGGCGCGCGAGGCTGTTGCCGAGACAGATGTGTGCACCGGCGCCGAAGCTCAGCGGTTTGTTACCCGTACGCAGCGGATCGAAGCGATCGGGCTCCGCGAAGCGAGCCGGGTCGCGATTCGCGGCACCGAGCAGGAGCACGAGGTTGCTGCCGGCCGGGATCGACGTCCCGGCGACCTCCACGGTGTTGCGGGCGACGCGGGTCGTGACCTGGACGGGGGAGTCGTAGCGCAGCACCTCCTCGACGAACGCCGCCGGATCGGTGAGCTGGTCCGGCTGGTCGAGCAGGATCGCGAGCCCGTTGCCGAGCAGATCCGTGGTGGTCTCGAAGCCGGCCACCAGCAGCAGGATGAGGTTGGCGAGCAGCTCCTCGTCGGACAGACGATCATCGTCCGCGTCCCGTGCGGCCACCAGCGCGGACACCAGACCGCCGGCCGGAGGGTTCCGGATCAGCTGCGCGAAGTACTCGCCGAGCTCCGCGGCCGCGGCATCGGCGGCCTCGTCCGCCGTGTCGGTCAGCTCCAGAGCGGCGGTGAGGTCCGAGGCGAGGGGGCGGAAGCGATGCCGGTCCGCTGCCGGTACGCCGAGCAGCTCGCAGATGACCGTGACCGGGAGCTGGAACGCGAAGCGGTCCATGAAGTCCACCTCGGCCGGGAGACCGTCGCGCCCGTCGAGCAGCCCGTCGAGCAGTTCGTCCACGGCGGCCTCGACCGCCGGTTGCAGACCGGCGACCCGCCGGGGTGTGAAGACCTGCCCGATCAGCGACCGCATCCGCCCGTGGTCCGGCGGGTTCGTCCGCAGGATCGAGCGCTGCATCAGGTCCAGCGACGGCCGGCTCGACGGCTCGGCCGGGATCTCGAACGACGGATTGCGCAGTACGTCGTTCGCGGCGGCGTACCCGACGA
>DASSDE010000861.1:0-3934 GCA_035697365.1 Kribbella sp.
GTCCGGCTGGGTACGCCGATCCGCTGCACCGAGGAGGTCCTGCGGGAGGCGGGCGTCGCCACGCCCGAGGAGGAGCAAGCCGAGCTGGAACGCTTCCGCGCGTTCCTGGACAGCGTCGCCCCGGAGGACTTCTCCAGCTGATCGCGTTGCCACAAAGTGCAACGCGTTTCAGGCAAGTAAGTTGTCAGTAGCAACATTGTACGAACTTGCAGTGTTGCCGGAGTTGTCTGAGTTGCCTGATTCGCCGGCAGCTTGGTGCACGTTGGGCGCCTGGGTCGCGATCTCGGCAGCTATCTCGGTCGCGAGTTGGACGGTTCGTGTCACGAGTGGGGAGTGCGTGCGTCCAGCCCGCCAATGAAGGTAGATCCGGCGTGTCGATGGCATGGGCCGCAGTTCATGGACGCGGAGCCGGTCGTCGGTGTCAGCTTCAGCGCCGCGGACGGCGAGCCAGGGCAGTACAACCGACCCCATGCCGGCTCTGACCATGGACAGCAGGGCCTCGTTGCTCGCGGTGCGGAACACGACGCGCGGGCTGGCGCCGGCACGGGCCAACGCCTGTTCCATGGCCGGCTGGTCGCAGGTCAGGGGCCAGGCGACCATCGGCGCGTCATCGAGGTAGCTCACCGGTACGGGACCGTCGGGAAATTCGCCGGCGCGGGCGACGAGCAGGTAGGGGTCGGCGAGCAGCCCGACGGATTCGATGTCGCCGTCGAGGCGCCCGTCGAAGAACAGCAGGTCCAGGTCGCCGATCCGGGGGTCTTCCGGCTCCTCCTCGAAGAGCCGGATGTCGCAGCGAGGGAACTCGTCGCGCATCCGCCGCACCACGGTCGGCAGGATCACGTTCGTCACGCTCTGGAAGGTTCCGATGTCGATCCGGCTTTCGCCGGCCCGGAACCGTTCGATCGCGTCGGTCAGCTCTTCGGCCCTGGCAAGGACCTCGCGCCCGCGGGCAAGCACGACCGCCCCCAGCGCGGTGATGCGGACCGGCCGGGGCCCTCCTGGCCGGTCGAAGACGGGACCACCGGCCACCTTCTCCAGCGCGGCGATCTGCTGGCTGACGGTGGACTGCGTGTAGCCGAGCCGAGCGGCAGCCCGCCCGAAGGTGCCCTCTTCGGCAACTGCCGCCAGCGCGCTCAGGTATCGAAGCTCGATGTCAGGCACGGCGCCAACACTAGCGGATCCATTCCTGAACGCGATCAACTTGATCGTAGATCATCGCTATTCACGATGTGTGAATCACGCCTAGCGTGATTCACATGACGACAACCCGATTGCGCTCGGCACTATGGCTACCCCTGTTCGATCAGCTCGCCGACCCGCGTGTGGTGGCGCGGCTAGCCGCCGAGGCGGAAGCGGCCGGCTGGGACGGACTGTTCGTCTGGGACCAGATCTGCTGGCGAGAGCCGATCCGGCAGATCGCCGACCCGTGGATCACCTTGGCCGCGGCCGCGGCCGCCACCCAGCAGCTACGGCTGGGGCCAATGGTCACTCCTCTGCCCCGCCGTCGGCCGGCGAAGGTCGCCCGCGAGACTGCCACGCTGGACCGCCTCGCCGGCGGGCGCCTCACCCTCGGCGTCGGCATCGGCGGCGACCGGATCGCCGGCGAACTGTCCAGGAACGGCGAGGAACTCGACGATCGTCGCCGGGGCCGGATGCTCGACGAGGCCCTGACCGTCCTGACCGGCGCCTGGTCCGGTGAGCCGGTGCACCACCATGGCGAGCACTACACGGTCGACGACATCCAATTCCTACCCCGTCCGGTGCAACGCCCCGGCATCCCGATCTGGGCCGCCGGGATGCCGGGAAACCTCAAGCCGATTCAACGGGCAGCTCGCCTCGACGGCTTCTTCCCGGCGAACCTCGAACACCCCGACCAGTTGGCCGAGATCGCCGCCCGGCTCACCGACCTGCGCGGCGGGCTCGATGGATACGATCTCGCCATCGGCCTGCAGCCGGCCGTCGACCCCGAACCGTATGCGAGGACCGGAGCCACCTGGTGGCTTCCCGAAGTGGAACCCGGAGCAACTCTCGACACCGTCAGCGGCCTGCTTCGCGACGGCCCGGCCGACTTTCGATAGGCCAGAGCGAAGAGGATGGGCGTGCTCATGGACTTGGATCACGAGCTACTCGACTACGAGGAACCGCTCCGCACCGCCGCCGCCCCCGCCATGGGCGAGCACATTCTGGACGTCGGGTGCGGCACCGGCGCCACCAGCCGGGACCTCGCGAAGGCGGCCGCTCTCGGTCGTGTGCTGGGCGTTGACATCAGCACCGAAGCGTTGTCGCGTGCCGAGCAGTTGACCTGGAGAGCAGGGATCGAGAACGTCACGTACCTGCGTGCCGACGCCCAGACTCATCGGTGGTCGGTACCGACCTTCGATGTGGTGGTGAGCCGATTCGGGGTGATGTTCTTCGACGACCCGTCGGCGGCCTTCCGCAACCTACGTCGGGCGCTGCGACCCGGCGGGCGGCTGGCGTTCCTGGTCTGGCAGAGACGACTGCACAATGAATGGGCCGTGCTCGTCGACCGCGTCTTCGATGGTGTCTTCGGCCCGCCGGACCAGCCGGCCCCCGAGACCGGGCCGTTCGCCCTCGGGGACGAGCGCTTCACAAGGCAACTGTTAGAAACCGCCGGCTTCGCACGAGTTCGTCTGCACCCTGTGGAGAGATCGGTGCGCTACGGCACGGACCTCGACGAGGCGATCGCATTCGTGAGCTGGTACTCCAGTGCGCGCCTGGCCGAGCTGACGCCCACCCGGCGCAAAGCCGCGCTGGCGACGCTGCGCGCCGAACTGGACCACCGTCGGGATCCCACGGGCGAAATCCGGCTCGGCGCACGGGCCTGGTTAATCACAGCAACCAATCCCGTACACGCACCAGAGTCCCCACCCAGCGAGAAGGGCGACCCGTCATGAGTACCTTCGCTCTGATCCACGGTGCCGGTGTCGGCGGTGGCTGGTTCTGGCACCTCGTGGAGGCCGAACTTCGATCCCTCGGCCACGCGGCCGTCGCGCCCACGTTGTGGACCGGCGACGACAAGGCGACGTTGTCCGATTACGCCGACATCGTCGTCGACAAGCTCGATGCAACCGAGGACGTCCTCGTCGTCGGGCACTCTTTCGGAGGGTTCACAGCACCGCTGGTCGCCGAGCGCCTCCCCGCCGCGACACTGATCTACCTCACCGCCATGATCCCGCGGCCTGGCGAAAGCCCGGCCGACTGGTGGCACAACACCGGACACGCGGAGGCGGTCCGGCTTCAAGCCGCCAGGGACGGCGGACTCACCGGCTGCGCCGACCCATTCGTCTGCTATTTCCACGACGTACCCAGACAGCTGGCCGGCCAAGTGTCTCGCCACGAACCCAGTCCCCCGTCGAACGCCGCCTACTATCAGCCCTGGCCCCTCGATGCCCACCCTATAAACCCGACGCGATACATCTTGTGCACTGAGGACCGCCTGTTCCCGGCAGCGTTCCAACGTTGGCTGGCACGTGACCGGCTCGGAATCACCCCCGATGAGATCACCAGCGGCCACTGCCCCGCCCTCAGCAGGCCCAGTGAGCTTGCGGCGATGCTCGACGCCTTCGCCCGAGGTACGCGGCACGAAGGATGAACAGCTGGTTCGTACGACATCTGGTTGCCGGTGCGCTGGGTGTTACCGAAATGTGAGCGGGATCGGGAATGTTGTACGGAGAGTTACGGCGGGTAACTCAGTTCACCTGCTGGCCGCCTGGTGGCACGCCGGGCGTCGTTTACGGTGCCGAAACCGTTCACCGCTCGTTCACCGCCGACCGGCCGCCGCGTCACCTGGTCTCCCTACCGTCTGTGGAAGTTCAGAAGTCTGATTCCCGCAGAAGGGCAACACTCTCGTGTCCGTCAATCGCCTGTTCCGCGTCGGCTCCGTCGCCGTGGCTTCCCTCGGCGTCCTCGCCTT
>DASSDE010000862.1:0-7060 GCA_035697365.1 Kribbella sp.
AGAGCTCGGCGAGATCGGCCAGCTTCCGGGCCGGGGTCAGGCCGCCGATGTCCGAGACGTGCGAGCGGATGAAGTCCACACCGTGGTCGCGGATCAGCCGGACGGCGTCGTTCATCGACGTGGTCAGCTCACCGACCGCGAGCGGCACCGGCGACGCGGCCCGCACCTCGGGCAACCGGTCCCAGTTCTCCGGCGCGAGCACGTCCTCGAGGAAGAACAGGCCGTACGGCTCCAGCGCCCGGGCCAGCACGATCGCCTCCTTCGGCGTCAGCCGCGAGTGCACGTCGTGCAGTAGTTCGATGTTGTCGGGCAGCGCCTGCCTGGCCTCCGCGAACAGCTCCGGCGTCGTGCGCAGGTAGTCCCGCACGGACCAGCCGTTGCGGTACGGCGCGTCCGGATAGAGCGTCGGCACCTGCGGGGCGCCGTACCCACCGCCGCCCGGCGTCGACACCTGCAACCGGACGTGCCGCCAGCCCTGTGCGACCAGCTTGTGCGCGTGCTCGATCGTGTCCTCGATCGTCCGCCCGCTGGCGTGGATGTAGGTGTCGGCGGCCGCGCGGACCTTGCCGCCGAGCAGCTCGTACACCGGCATCCCGGCGCGCTTGCCGGCAATGTCCCACAGCGCCTGATCGATGCCGGAGATCGCGTTGTTGGTAACGGGGCCGTCGCGCCAGTAGCCGGAGTACGACGAGAGCCGCGTCAGGTCGCCGATGTCGCCCGGGTAGCGGCCGACAAGCAGTCGCGCCAGGTGCTCGTCGACGAACGTCTGCACCGCCTTCCAGCGCTGGGTGAACGTGGCGCAGCCGAGCCCGTACAGGCCCGGCTCGGTGGTTTCGATCTTCACGACCACCAGCGGGATGCCTTGCGGCGCCGTGACGATCGCCTTCACGTCGCGGATCCGGACGTCGTCGCGCACGGGCCACGGCTGGTCGAAGTTCGAGGGCATTCAGTGCTCCAAAGGGAGAGTGGGCAGGTCGAGTTCGTGCCGGGCCTGGAACCCCAGCACGGTGCGGACCGCGGTCAGGTCGAGCGGTACCTCACGGCCGACGAACCGGCGCAGCCGCGGCACCTCGGGCATGTACGCGTCCAGCAGGTCCTCGGTCGCGTACGGCGCGGTGGTGGTGCCCGCGGCAACGAAGAACGTCTGTGCCCCGGACATCGAGGCGGTCAGTCCGAGCTCCACCACGTACGCGGCGTCGCGGGTGTCGAGGTAGCTCCAGGCCTCGCGCATGCCACTGTCCGGGTGCACCCGGACATTCTGCGACATCCGCTCCAGGACGTCGGCGGAGTTCACATGCGGGAACCGGAACGACGCCACGTCGATCCCCCAGCGCCGCCAGGCCATCCGCGCGGTGTTCTCGTCGTTCTGCTTCGACAGCGAGTACCAGTCGCCGACGTCGCTCGGTGCCTTCTCGTCCCACGGGAAGTACGCCGGCCGGATCTCGTGCGGGTTGAACGGTACGCCGGTGGCGTTGATGCTGCTCGCGATCACCGCCCGGTCGATGCCCAGCGCACCGGCCTGCGCCAGGACGTTGAACGTCGACACCACGTTGATCGCGTACACGTCGTACGGCGTGCCGGCCGACGGGTGGGCGAGGGCCGCCAGGTGGACGACGTACTCCACACCCTCCAGGGCGCGGGCCACGTCGGACTCGGACCGGGTGTCGCCGATCAGCACCCGGTCCGCCTTCAGGTCCGGGTGCTCCACGTTCGACAGTGCGGTCACCTTCGCACCCAGGGCGTTCAGATGCTCGACCGTGACCAGCCCGATCCGCCCCGCGGCCCCGGTCACCAGCACCCGCCGGCCGTTCAGTTCCGTCATTCTTTAATGCCTCCGGCCATCCCGACACCTCGCAGGAACTGTTTCTGGAACAACAAGAACAGCACCACAGGTATCAGAACCGCGAGGAACAGGGCGCTCATCTGCAGCGAGATCTCTGTGGTCTTCGCCACCCGCGGCAACGCGACCGAGATCGGTTGCAGCCGCGGGTCCGGCAGGACGAGCAGCGGCCAGAGGTAGTCCTTCCAGGAACCGATCACGGTCAGCAGTGCGACGACACCGACGATCGGCTTCGACAACGGGAGGATCAGCGCCGTGAACAGCCGCAGATTGCCCGCGCCGTCGATCCGGGCCGCCTCGATCAGTTCGCGCGGGATCGAGTCGAAGTACCGCTTCATCACCAAGATGTTGAACGCGCCCGCGGCGTGCGGCAGCCAGACCGCCCAGAACGTGTTCTGCAGGCTGATGTGCAGCAGCGGCATGTCCAGCACCGTCATGTACAGCGGCACGAGGGAGATGACACCGGGCAGGAACAGCGTCGCCAGTACGGCACCGGTGACGATCGGGCCCCACTTCGGGCGCAGGATGCTGAGCACGAACGCGCCCGTCGTACACACGAACAGCGTCGAGATCATCGACCCGATCGCGATGAACGCGGTGTTGCCCAGGTACGCGCCGATCTGGACCCGGTTCCAGGCGTCGGGGATGTTCTTCAGCTGGATGCCCGACGGCCACAGCTGCATCGGGCCGCTGAGGATGTCCTGGCTGGTGGAGACACCGGACTTGAGCAGCCAGAGCAGCGGCCCGACGCCGGCGACCGCCACGGCGATGAAGATCAGCGCCTGGATCGCCGGCAGGCCGTACCGGATCAGGCCGCGCTGCCGGTCGGCGGTCGAGATGATTCCGCGTTCGGAAAGGCTCATGTCGTACTCCAGCGGCGAGTGACGAAGTGGTAGACGACCGACAGTGCGCACAGCACCCCGGCGAGCAGCACGCTGAGCGCCGTCGCGGCCCCGAAGTCGCCGTTGATGAACGCGTACCGGTAGATCAGCAGCAGCACCGTGGTGGTGGCGTTGTTCGGACCGCCGCCGGTGAACAGGAACGGCTCCGTGAACACCTGGAACGTCCCGATCAGCTGCAGCAGCATCATGATCAAGATGATGCCGCGGATCTGTGGCAGCGTGACGTGCCAGACCCGGCTCCAGATCCCCGACCCGTCCAGCTCGGCGGCCTCGTACAACTCCGTACGGACGCCGGTCAGCGCCGCGAGGTAGATGATCGAGGTGGCGCCCGCGCCGGCCCAGGTCGCCTCCAGGACGATCGCCGGCATCGCCAGACTCTGCGAGTTCAGCCAGGCGAACGGCCCGATCCCGAACCAGCCGAGGATCGAGTTGAACACGCCCGCACCGCTCGGGTCGTAGAAGAACGTCCAGAGCAGGATCGCCGCCACCGGCGGGACCACGGCCGGCAGGTACGACAGCAGGTTGTACAGCCAGCCGGTCTTGCGCAGCTCGCTGATGAACACGGCCAGGAACAACGGCACCGGGAAGCCGAAGATCAGCGCCAGGAGCGCGAAGTACAGCGTGTTCAGCGCCGCCTGCGGGAGTTGTGGGTCGGTCAGTACGTAGCTGAAGTTCGACCACCCGACCCACTCGGGCGGCGCGACCAGGTTGTTCTTCTGGAAGCTGAGCACCAGTCCGCGGACGATCGGGCCCCAGGAGAAGTACAGGAAGATCAGCACCAGGGGCAGGCCGAACAGGACCGCGCTCAGCCCGCCGGAGCGATACCAGGTGGCCAATGACCTACCACTGCTCCGGCCGGGCGTCGTCTTTTGCTGGAACATGGCGGCTACCGGGCGAGACGGGCGTCGATCTTCGAGGCCGTGTCACTCAGGAGCTTGTCGATGTCCGCGTCCTTCTTGGTCAGCACCTGCTGGACCACCGGGTCGAGCAGCGAGTAGACCTCCTGGCCCTTGTTCGACGGCTCGGGCAGCAGCTTGAGCGACGTGGTCGAGTCGATGTAGCTCTGGAACTGCTTGACCGGGACGTTGACGTACGGCTCCCGCCACTTGTTGAACTGGTCGTACGTCGCCTGGCTCAGCGGGCTGATCCCGGGACGGCCGACGAACCCCTTGTCGGCGATGGCGGTCTTCGCGTCCTGGACCGCGACCGCCTCGGTCGTGTACTTGTCGAACTGGTCGAACTTGATCCACTTCAGCGCCGCGACGATCTCGTTCTTGGTCGCCTTCGGGCTGATCATCTTCAGTGAGCCGCCGGTCAGCGTGCCGTGCGGGCCGCCGTCCTGCGGCAGCGCGGCCTCGCCGAAGTCGGCGGGCTTCATGCCGAACTGCTTGACGCTCATGTCGTAGGCGTCCGGCGCCTGCAGGACCATGCCGATCTTCCCGGCCGCGAAGTCCTGCCGGACCTCCTCCTGGTTGTACAGGAACCGGCTGCCCATCGAGTTGTCGGTCCAGCGCATGTCCTTCAGCAGTTGCAGCGCCTTCTTGGTGGGCGCGTCGTTGAACGTGGACTTCTTGCCGTCCTGGCTCTCGACCGTGCCGCCCATGCTGTAGGTCATCGTGGTCAGCATCCAGCCGCCGGTGTTGTTCGTGGTCAGCTGCGCGTAGCCTGCCTTGCCGGTCTTCTCGGCGATCTGTTTGGCGTACTGGCGGACCTCGTCCCAGCTCGTCGGCGGCTTGTCCGGGTCTAGGCCGGCCTGCGTGAACAGCTTCCGGTTGTAGGCCAGGCCGACCGAGAACACGTCGACCGGTACGCCGTAGATCCGGCCGTTGGCGTCCTGGACGATCTTCAGGACGTTCGGGTTCAGGTCCTTGGTCAGGTCGACCAGCTTGAGCTCGTCGGTGATGTCCGGGAGCTGCTTGTTCGGGATCATGTTGGCGGGCTCGGTGAAGCTGATGCTCATCACGGTCGGCAACGTCCCGCCGGCCACCTGGGCCTGGAAGGTCTGCGCCTGCCAGTTCGTCTCGGTCGACTTCACCGTGATGTTCGGGTTCTTCGCGCTGAAGTCGGCGATCTTCTGGTTGAACGCCTTCAGGTCGTTCGGCTTGTCGGGGGTCGGACGGTCCCCGATCGTGATCGTGACCGGCGCGCTCTGGTCGATGTCGCTCCCGCCGTCGCCGGACGCCCCCGTCGTGCTCTTCGCACAGCCGGCGGCAAGCACCAGACCGGCCACACCGAGGGCGGCCCCGTACCGGCGGAAAATGCTCACTCTCGTCATCGGAACTCCTCAGGTTTCCGGATGCCGCCGATGTGCTCTGAGCCACACACCGGCCAGGTCCCGAGTAAGTTAAACCAAGCGTGTTACTAACTCAAGACCTCATCTCGATCGGTTGCGGTAACGCTTTCGCAACGCTGCCCCAGGCGGCACTCGGTAAACCGGTGGAGTCCGCGGCCGCCGGACGTGAGGATGCAGGTATGCGTCTGCGACCGGCGACTGCCGCCGACTTCCCGTTCCTGCTCGAGATGCTGCTCGAGGCGTGCAACTGGGACGGCACGCCGTGGTACGACGAGGCGAAGGCACGCACGGACGACCACGCCTGGCGTTATCTCGACGGCTGGCAGCGGACGACCGACTTCGGGGTGGTCGCAGAGGTCGACGGCTCCCCTGCCGGCGCCGTCTGGGCGCGCCTGCTCACCGCGGATCGCGCCGGTTACGGGTACGTGGCGGACGACGTACCCGAACTCACCCTCGGGGTCGCGAGCGGGTTCCGGCGGCGTGGAGTCGCGCGGGGTGTGTTGACCGAGGTGATCGAGCAGGCGCGCGCGGCGTCGTACGAGCGGTTGTCGCTCAGCGTCGACCCGGACAACCCAGCCCGGAAACTCTATGAATCACTGGGCTTCCGGAAGACCGGCGTTGTCGGTACGTCGGACACGATGATGCTGGAGCTCTAGCCGAAACCGCGGACGCGGAACTGCATCACGCGGTACGGCCAGCCGGCGTCGGTGTTCCACTGACTGACCGACAGGTGCATGTCCGAGAGCGTCGAGCCCGGGATGACGTACCCGCCGTACAGCTGGGCGACGTGGTTGCCGTCCTCGGAGCCCCATGCGCCGCCGTAGATCAGCGTCTGGCGGTAGGCCGTGTAGAGGTTCGACGTCGGCGTGTCCATGATGATGCCGTCGATGCGGTAGTCGCCGGCGTTGAACCAGGTCAGTACCCACTTCCCGCCGAGCGGCCGCAGGCTCATCTCGCCGAAGCTCCCGCTCAGGATCGGCGTCGCGGGGTTGCCCCAGGCCCACACCCCGTCGCGGTAACCCCAGGGTTCGTACGCGGCCGGATTCGCGATCTGGTCCGCGTGGACACGCTTCAGGATGATCGGCTTGTTGCGCTGGAACCCGGTCGAGTAGACGTACACGTACCCGTCGTTGCCGAGACCCCAGGTGAGCAGCTGGAACATCCCGCCGTCGATGTTCGGGTCGAACTTCGCGCCGGTGTGGTACCAGCTCGCGCCGGAGTCGTCCGACCGCCAGATCTCCGTCCAGACAACGTTCCCGAGGCCCTTGTTCACCATCGCGTGCAGGTACATGGACCCGCCGATCGTGATCACGTCCGACGGCAGCACGGTGGAGAACGTCGGGTTGTCGTGCGGGTAGTCCCACAACTGCTGCGCCGCGTCTCCCCCGACCGCGCCGGACCACTTCACGCCGCCGTTCAGGTCGGAGGTGGTGGACCACAGCGCGACCGGCGAGCGCCACCAGCCGCCACCGACGCGGGCCTCTTCGAAGGTGTCGCCGAACATGAACAGCAGTCGGCCGTCGGGCGTTCGCGCCGGAATCCCGAGATCGGTGGCGGCCATCCGGAACCGGTCGGTCAACCCCGGCCCGGTCAGGTCGGCCACCTTGTTCGTCTGCACCGCCTGGGTGCTCCCGAGCGCCCGGCCCGGTACGGCGGCCAGCACTCCGGCACCAACCGCGGCCTTCAGGAACGTAGATCGCTTCAGCATCTGTGGTGACTCCCGGCATCATAGGGGCGGACTGATGGGAAATCGATTTCTGCCACACCATCCCGCAAGCCCGCCGGGAAAGTCAAGGGTGGTCTACCCAGCGCATGGCGGGTTGTTCGACCGGTGGCGGGTTGCAACGGGCCATCGGTCGAACAAGCCGGTAGCGGGCCGGTCAGTCAGTGCCGGTGGCTACTGGGCGGGTGGGGTCGGTGATCCATTCGGACCAGCTGCCCACGTAGACCGTGGCGGGGAGGCCGGCGGATTCCAGGGCCAGGGCTTCGTGGGCGGCGGTGACGCCGGAGCCGCAGTAGACGGCG
>DASSDE010000863.1:0-5249 GCA_035697365.1 Kribbella sp.
GTCGCGTCGTTGCATGCTGCCAAGTCCGGGTACGACGCGGTGGTCGCCCTCGGCGTCGTGATCCGCGGCGACACCCCGCACTTCGAATACGTCTGCCAGGCAACCACCGAGGGCCTCATGCAGGTCGGCGTCAGCACCGGCGTACCCGTAGGCTTCGGCGTCCTCACCTGCGACAACGACCCCCAGGCCCTCGACCGAGCCGGCCTCCCCGACAGCCGAGAAGACAAAGGCTACGAAGCCACCCAAGCCGCCCTCTCCACCCTCGCCGCCATCCGAACCCTGAAGTAGCCACCCCCGCCCGCTACGCAGCCGCTAGCTTCGTCCCTCCGCGTTGACCTGCTCCGGAAATGCAGGCTCTGAGCGGTAGCAACCCAACACATCTGGGTTTACGCTCCGTGACATGGGTGATGAACCGCGGTCGGACATTCAGGCGGCAATGTCCAAGATGAGTTCCAAGGTCGGCAGCAAGCGAGAGATCAAGAAGCTGCCTGAGTATCTGTGGGAGGGCGAGCGGGTCGATTTGATCACCAGCGGCACCTATGGCGCGGGCACCGGGATCGTCGTGCTGACCGACCGGAGGCTGTTCTTCTTGAAGGACGGCGTCATGTCCAAGACGTCGGAAGACTTCCCGCTCGGCAAGATCAGTTCGGTGCAGTGGTCGTCGGGGATGTTGATGGGCAAGATCATCGTCTTTGCCTCCGGCAACAAAGCTGAGATTGTCAATGTGCAGAAGACCGATGGCAAGGCGATCACCGATGCCGTACGGGCCAGGCTCACCGACGGTGCACAGTCGGCCGAGCCTTCAGCGCAGGTGGCCGCTGACGCCAAGAACGACGTCTACGAACAACTGGCAAAGCTCGGGGAGTTGCGGAATTCCGGCGTCCTCACCGATGCGGAGTTCGAGAGCAAGAAGGCTGAGCTTCTGAGCCGGATTTGATGAGGTAGAGCGAAACTCCTGAGCAGGGTCGCGATGCGTCGGCGCCAGGCGGCGCAGTCGGCCAAGCTCTCACCGGCAGCAGTTGCCGGCGCTGTAGCGTGCGGTTGAAGGTACCGAGTCCGATCGACAACGCTGCCATTTGTCCACGGGCGCCTGCCAAGCGGTCACCCGCCGGCGGCTGCCGGCAATAGGCCGGCGCCAGCCGGAGGGTGGGTGGGAGTTCGTGGAGCGGGTGCGTCTGAGGAGCAGCGCGACGAAGCTAGCGGCCGCGTAGCGTGCGTGGGGCTAGCCGCGTACGTGCGTGGACGAGCCGATGCGGGTGTGTTGCATTTGCCAGTTGGGGGTCCAGGTTTGGCCGTTGTCTTGGGAGAAGGATTGTTGCCAGGTGGCCTTGTCGGTGCCGGGGGTCCAGAGGAAGCGGACGGCGATGGGGTGGCCGTCCCAGGTGTCGGGGCCTTCGAAGGTGCCGATGCCGTTGGTGAAGGTGCCGACGACGGGGGTTTCCAGGCGGCCTCGGGTGCTGTTGATCCAGTGGATGGACCAGGTGCGGGACTGCGGGTCGTACAGGCGGAAGGTCGCCCCGCGGAAGTTCTCGCTCGGGAACCAGCCTTCGTCGAAGCTGATGGCGCCGTCGAAGTAGGTGGTGGCTTCCATCGTCGCGTCGTGTTCGTACCACTCGAAGGGCTCGCCGAGGACAGGGCGCCGGCGCCGGTTGTGGAACGACCAGCGACCGACCAGGAAGTCGAAGTCGTCGGTGATCTTCGGTACGTCGAGGGCAGGTGGGGGCGTGGCGCGCCGAGTGAAGTCCATGGTCCAGTTGGTCTCCCAGGTCTTGCCGTCGTCGGCGGAGTACGCCTGCTCCCAGTGCGCCGACTCGTCGGTGATGCCTGACCACTCGTAGCTGCACAGGATCGGCCGGCCCTCGTGGGTGTCCTCGCCGACCAGCCGGCAGCTCGAGCCGTCTGTGGTCCAGCCGCCGTGCACCGGTGGGTAGAGCTTCATCGTGCTGCTGTTGACCCACCAGATGCTCCACTGCTCGTCCACCGGGTCGAACAGCCGCAGCGACAGCCCGTACGTCCCTTTCGTCGGGAAGCGCATTTCGTCGATGCTGATCTGGCCGTCGAAGTACGTCCGCGCAGTCGACGTCCCGGCGTACTCGATCCACTCGTCGCTGCCCGCGAGGGCCCGCGTCAGCTGCCGGTGGCGGACGTCGAAGTACCCGTTGAGGAAGTCGAAGTCGCCGGTCACCTTGGTCCAAGTCGTCATACCCACCAGCGTGCGAGTAATACCTGACAATCCATGGCAGTCATCGCAGCTAACCTCGGAGCATGCGTTCGAGCCGACTGCTGTCGATCCTGCTGTTGCTGCAGACGCGCCGGCAGCTGACCGCGCGTGAGCTCGCAAACGAGCTCGAGGTGTCGCTGCGGACCATCTACCGCGATGTCGAGGCGCTCGCGGCGGCGGGCGTTCCCGTGTACGCCGACCAGGGTCGCGCAGGCGGGTACCGCCTGGTCGAGGGCTACCGCACCCGCCTGACCGGCCTCACCGAGCAGGAGGCCGCCGCGCTCTTCCTGGTCGGCATGCCCGGCGCCGCCGCGGCTCTCGGGCTGACCGCGGAGACAAGCGCCGCCGAACTCAAACTGCTGGCAGCACTCGCACCCGATCAACGCGACCGCGCCGGCCGGCTGAAGAACCGCTTCCACCTCGACCTGCCCGCTTGGTACCGGGACGCCGAGACCTCCCCACAGCTCTCGGCCGTCGCGGACGCCGTACTGCACGACCGCCGCGTCAAGGTGCGCTACCGGCGCTGGGAGGAGCCGCGCGAGGTCGAGCGCGTGCTCGAGCCGTACGGTCTCGTGCTGAAGAACGGCAGTTGGTACGTCGTCGCCGCAACGCCCGGCGGGCTGCGTACGTACCGCGTCTCGAACATTCTCGGACTGACGCCGACCGATGAGGAGTTCGAGCGCGACGCCGATTTCAGGCTCGCGCAGTTCTGGCAGGACCATCTCGAGGGGTTCGACCGGATCCGCTACACCGGCGAGGCTGTGCTCAAGGTCTCGCCCCGCCTCGCCGCGAAGATGTACGACGTCTCGTTCCCCACTCTGGTGACGGCGGTCGCGGCCGCCGTACCGGACGCCGATGGGAGCGTCGTGGTGACGATCCCGATCGAGTCGGTCGCGAACGCGGCGACCACCCTGAGCCGCTTCGGCGACGCCATCGAAGTACTCCAACCTCAGGAACTGCGCACCGAGCTGAGGAACCTCGCCCAGCGGATAGGCGACCTCTACTCCTGAGCCAGTTCCCCGTTCGCCTGCTGGCCGGCCTCGGTGCTGCGGCGCAGGAACTCGGCGATCAGCGCGAGCTCTGCCTCGCTGTAGTCGGCGAGCACACCGTCCATCGCGCCGATCATCGGCTGGTACAGCCGGATCACCTCGGTACCGCGCTCCGGCAGCACCCGGATCGTCACGCTGCGGCGGTCGGTTCGCGCGCGGTCCCGCGCGACCCAGCCGCCGCGCTCCAGCCGGTCGAGGATCCCGGTCAGCGTGGCCGGGTGCAGGCCCGCCTGGCGGGCCAGGGCGCTCGGCGTCAGCGGTCCGCTGCGGGCGAGGACGTCGAGGCAGTCCAGGTCGACGTCCTTCAGTGCCAGCTTGCCGCCGATCTGGTGGTTCATCAGCGCGAGCTGGATCCGCAGGTCGCGGAGCGCGGCCTTGATCTCGTTCCCACTGCGGCGACGGTGGCGCGCGTCACCTGTTTCTGTCTGTTCCATATCTTATGGTTTCCGTACTATATGAGTTGCAGAGCAGATTCAGAGTAGCGCACAGGAGGCGTTCCGATGAGGATCACGGTGTTCGGCGCGACCGGTGGGATCGGCGGTCAGGTCGTACGGCAGGCGCTCGACGCGGGCCAGAAGGTGACTGCGGTGGTCCGGACGTCGTCCGCGTTCGAGCTGGAGCATCCGTCGCTGGAGGTGGTCCGGGTGCCCGGGCTGGACGCGGCGGACCCGCTGCGTGCGGCGATCGACGGCAGTACGGCGGTGATCTCCGGCGTCGGCGCCCGCGGGCGCAAGGTCGGGCCGGTCGCTTCCCGCAGTACGAAATCGATCTTGGCGGCGATGGACGCGGCCGGCGTACGGAGGTTTGTCGCGGTCAGCGCTGCGCCGCTCGGACCGGTACCACCGGACGAGAGCTTCCTGAACCGGCGCATCGTGCACCCGATGATCAACGCGTTCGCGGCCGATGTGTACGCGGACCTGCGGCTGATGGAAGCCGACATCATGCGCAGTGCCGCGGACTGGACGATCGTGCGGCCGCCGAAGCTGAACAGCAAACCGCTCACCGGCCGGTACCGGACCGAGGTCGGCGGGACCGTCACGAGGGGCTACCTCGTGTCGCGCGCGGACGTCGCGCACCTCATGCTCAAGGTCCTCGACGACCCGTCGACGATCTGCCGGCCGGTGGGCGTGGCGTACTGATGACGCGAATCGTGCGTGGTGTCAGCCTGCTGTTCAGCGGGCTGTTCGCCGGCTTCCTACTGTGTGTGTTCGTACTGGAGCACTCGTTGCGTGCGTTCGACGCCTCGGTCTACACACAGGTCCGGCTGGTGGAGCTCGACTCGCTGGACAAGCTGGCGTCGGTGACGTTGATCCCCGCGATCATCACCACCGTCCTGCTGGCGTTGCGCAGTCGGGGAACCGGCCGGCGGGTCGTGGTGGCGGCCGTGGTGCTGCTCGCAGTGGTGTTCGTGACGACGTTCGTCGCCAACCTGCCGATCAACTCGGATCAGGCCGCGTGGTCCGTTCAGCAGCCGCCGCCGGACTGGGCTGCCGTACGAGATCGCTGGCAGGTGGCGCATCTGGTCCGGACTGTGGCTGCGATGCTCGCGTTCGGGGTGCTGGTCTGGTCAGCTGGGCGGACGGATCCGGTCGTGCGGGACGGCGTACGCCGTGTGGCCGTTCAAGCCGGTCGTGGTCTCGGCGGCGGTCAGCGAGTTCAGTAGGGCTTCTTCGACCGATTCCATGACCGCCTGGAACGGTGCACGCAGGTCGCGGTCGGCGTAGCCCGCCGTACGGCTGGTGGTGAAGGCGATCGCGTAGTCGCCGCTGCCGGGGGCGTAGTCGGAGCCGACGCGGGCCATCGCGAAGACCGCGCGCCGCGCCAGCCGGCCGAGTTGACGGGAGTCGAGCGGGAGGTCGGTGGCGACGACGATCATGCAGGAGTTGCCGTCGGCATCGATCGGCTGCGCTGGGACCGGTCGGCCCAGCACGGTCAGCAGACCGGAGAAGTTCGCCTGCACCAGCGCGCCGACGGTTCCT
>DASSDE010000864.1:0-3060 GCA_035697365.1 Kribbella sp.
AGGCAGCCGCCGAGGCACGTGGCGGTGCGATCGGGTCGTTCCCGACCGAGAAGAGCCCGCAGGTACGGGGCGCGGACGCCTACCCGCTGATCGTCCGCGCCAAGAAAGCCCAGGGTCGCCCCTGGGCCTGCTTGTCCTTCAACGGCCTCGATGCCAGGGTCAGTGCCTGCTGAGCACCTACCTGATCGCGGTGGCCGCGTCGAACCAGGAGTCGACGTCGTTCGGCCTGCTGGTCAGCTTCATCGACTCCGCAATCCGACGGAGCTGGTCGTGGGTCAGTTGGTTCCCGAGGCTCTTGATCTCGACCGCGACCCCGTTCCCCTCGAGGCGCAGGACGTTCTTCGCCTGCGTCAGCGCCTCGGCTTCGGCCTTGGTGTCCCCGGTGCGGAGCATCGACAGGTCGTTGGTGAAGTACGCCTTCAGGCCGTGAATCGTTCCGTCCGGCCGGACCGAGCCGAGGCGGCCCAGCAGGTTCCACGCCGAGGTGGTGTCGTAGCTGATCTGCAGGTCGTCGCCGAGCTGCGGACTGGTCACCGGATTGCCGAGCTTGGTCTCCGCGAACGGGATCGGTTGCCCCGCGTTCTTGTCGATCTGCGGCTTCGGCATCTTCGCCGGCCGGTAGCCGGTGGCGGCGTTGCCGTCCTGCCAGGTCCCCACGAACATCCTTCCGTTGCCGGAGGCACCGGACATCCTTGGCCGGTAGGAGATGTGCCGGGGCGTCAGGCCCGCGAGACCGTCACCGACCTCGATCGGCGAGCGCAGGATCTGCGGTCCGGGCGACACCGTCCGCGCGATCGTCATGATCAGCTTGAGGTCGGCGAGGTACGGCGCGTCGACCGTCGGTACGGAAGTCGTCCCGAGGTGCTCCTGTGAAAAGCACGAGAGCAGCGCCCAGGTGTCGTCGGCCGGCTGCCAGACGAGCGTCTTCGCGGTCGCCGGGGTGAGGTCCGCGACGGGCGGCTCTTGCGGCGTCGGCGCGAACGGGTTGTGCCCCTTCTGCCACGTGACGAGCTGACCGCTCCGGCTGCCGATCTTGACGGTCTGGCTGCCGGCAGGGATGGCCGCCGGATCGAAGTCACCGTTGCGGTGCAGCTGGAAGTTGCACAGGCTGGCCCACGGTCCGTCCTTCCCGACGAACGCATAGGTCTGACGGTTCGCGGTCTGGATCTGCGTGACCTCGTACATCGCCTTCGGGGTCTGGAAGCCGACCCAGTTCGACCAGGCCGACGGCTGCTGGCCCGGACCGGCGGCCGGGGCGCCCGAGGAGATGACGTGCGGTACGACGACTGCGGCGGTCGTAGCCGCGGCAGTGGCCAGTGCGGTGCCGATGACGAGGGCTGTACGGCGGTAAGCAGAACGCCTGGGCCCATCCTGGAGGCGCGCGCGGACGTCGGCGGGGTGCGGAGCGCTCTCGGCCAGCTCGCGGAGCGCCTCGTGAAGATCTTGTTCAGTACGCATGGTGGACTTCCTCGGTCAGAGGTGCGCGGACGAGTTCGATGCGCAGGGTGGCCAGGGCTCGGGAGGCGTGGGCGCGGACGGTGCCGGCGGAACAGCCGAGGGTCTCGGCGATCTCGGCATCCTTCAGTCCGCCGTAGTAGCGCAGGACCAGTACGGCCCGTTGCCGGCGGGGGAGCTTGGCCAGCTCGCCGAGCAGTTCGTCGCGGTCCGCCGTACGTTCGGCGTGGTCCGGACTGGTGCCGGTCTCGATCTCGGCGCTCGGCACGTACCGCGACCACTTGCGCCGCCAGGACAGGTACTCGTTGACCACCATCCGGCGCAGGTACGCGTCCGGGTGCTCCAGCCCGCCGATCCGGTCCCACTTGCGCTGCGCCTTGATCGCCACGTCCTGAACGACGTCCTCGGCCAGATGCGGTGTACCGCACAGGACGGTCGCGAACCGCAGCAGCGGCGCGAGCCCCGTCTGCAGCCAGTCGTCGAACGTCACCGGCATCCCTCCCTCGGTGGTGGCCTACACCAGTACAGACGATGCCCGGGGCCGATCTGCTGAGTCCACTTCCTGGGCAATCGATTTCTCGGCGGACTCCGGCGGGCCTAAGGTCGCGCTATGACACTTGGGAACCTCACCGGCATCAGCGCGCTCGCCGACGTCGAGACGCGCTCCATCAGTGCGGAGAACCCCACCGGCGAGCCCGGTCAGGGTGGACGGCGGACCGAGGGGACCGGGGCGCACGCGGCCCGCGACCTCGGCCAGGGCTGGAAGGTCTCGCCGTCGATCGAGATCGGGCCGGGGGAGACCGTGACGCTCGCGGACATCGCCGGTTCGGGCTGCATCACGCACATCTGGCTGACCACCCACGTCGACCACTGGCGCCGGCTGATCCTGCGGGCGTTCTGGGACGGCGACGACGCGCCGGCGATCGAGACGCCGGTCGGTGACTTCTTCTGCTCGGGCTGGGGCAAGTTCGCCCAGGTCAACTCGCTGCCGGTGGCCGTGAACCCGAACGGCGGCTTCAACTGCTACTGGGAGATGCCGTTCACCCAGCAGGCCGAGCTGACCATCGAGAACACCCACGACGAGCCCGTGGTCGTGTACTTCCAGGTGGACTACTGGCTGGGCGCCGTACCGGACAAGTCGGCCTACTTGCACGCACAGTGGCGCCGCAGCAACCCGTTGGCGGCCGAGACCGTGCACACCCTGCTGGACGGTGTGGAGGGCCCTGGGCACTACGTGGGTACGTACCTCGCTTGGGGCGTCAACAGCACCGGCTGGTGGGGTGAGGGCGAGGTCAAGTTCTACATCGACGGTGACGACGAGTTCCCGACCATCTGCGGTACGGGGACCGAGGACTACTTCGGTGGCGCGTGGAACTTCGACGTACCACACCTGGGCGGCTACACCGAGTTCAGCACGCCCTACCTCGGGATGCCCCAGGTGATCCGCCCGGACGGGCAGTACCAGAGCCAGCAGCGCTTCGGGATGTACCGGTTCCACCTGCCAGACCCGGTGCGCTTCAAGGAGCGGCTGCGCGTCGACGTACAGGCCCTGGGCTGGCGGTCCGGTGGCCGTTACCTCCCGCTCCAGGACGACATCGCGTCGAC
>DASSDE010000865.1:0-2273 GCA_035697365.1 Kribbella sp.
TGCGACGCCAGGGTCGGGAATCCGCTGGCGCCCATCGGCGAGCCGATGATCAGCAGGACCGGGCGGTTCGCCAGGTCGCCGCGGACGTCGTACGTCAAGGTCGCTCCCGGCAGGTCGAGAGTCTGGGTCACCGGCTCGGGCATGGTCGGGCTCCTCGTCGCCTCGGCCCACCCCCATTGGTCGACCTCGTGTTCGAGAGCCTAGACGCTCCCGATCACCCCCAACAGGAACCCGATCGGAACTTTTCCGGCACTTTCTGCTTAGCTGGGAGGTATGACTGAGAAGCCAGAGATCGACTTTCCGGACGGGCCGCCGCCGGCGGATCTCGAGATCACCGACATCACCGTGGGCGACGGCGACGAGGCCAAGGCCGGTTCCCGGGTCAACGTGCACTACGTGGGTGTTGCCCACTCCAGCGGCGAGGAGTTCGACGCGTCGTACAACCGTGGCGCTCCGCTGGCCTTCCAGCTCGGCGTCGGCCAGGTCATCCAGGGCTGGGACACCGGCGTTCAGGGCATGAAGGTCGGTGGCCGCCGCAAGCTGGTCATCCCGCCGCACCTGGGCTACGGCGACCGCGGTGCCGGCAGCGCGATCAAGCCGGGCGAGACCCTGATCTTCGTTGTGGACCTGATCAGCGTCAGCTGAACCCACAGCAGCCGGCGGTGACCCTTGGTCACCGCCGGCTGCCTGTTCTCCGGTAGTTGTACTCATCCGCCACCGCCGTCGATCCGGTTGACTCCGGAGCATGACGAAGACCGTTCGGTACGCCGCCGTGGCCGCGAAACTGCTGCTGCTTGCCTTGTTGCTCGCGGCCCTGATCTGGCCGGATCTCAGCGGTATCAAGGGCAAGGCGTCGACCGCCCGGCTGATCGTCTACCCACTCGGGGCGCTGGTGTTACCGCTGTGGTGGTGGATCCGCGGCCGCAAGGGCGCGTTCCCATGGGCGGCGGATCTGCTGATCACGCTCCCGTGGTTGATCGACCTGCTCGGCAATCGGCTCGATCTGTTCGACACGGTTGGCTGGTGGGACGACGCCATGCACTTCGTCCTCTGGGCCCTGCTCACCTCTGGTGTCCTGCTCGCGTTCGCGCCGTCGTGCCTGTCCCGAGCGCTCACAGTCTTCGTTGCCCTCGGCTTCGGCAGCACCGCGGCCGTCGTCTGGGAGATCGGCGAGTACGTCGCGTTCGTCCGCAGCTCGCCCGAACTTCAGACCGCCTACACCGACACCCTCGGCGACCTGGCGCTCGGCACAGTCGGTGCTCTGCTGGCCGGCCTGATCGTGAGTCACGCACATCGAGCGGGCGCAGAACCCCCCTCCCCTTCCAACTTATAGCGGGTGGGGGGACTTGCCGCAAGGCCCGGTTCGGCTTGCAGAATGGTCGGTCGGTCGGCTCAGCAGAGCTCGGGGAACGGAGATTGATCAGTGCGTTTTGTGATGGCTACCTGGGGATCGCGCGGTGACGTGGAACCCTTGGCGGGGCTTGCGGTAGCACTTCAGGAACTGGGCGCCGAGGCAACGGTGTGCGCGCCACCGGACGACGACTTCGAGGCTCTGCTGGCGCGTGCCGGCGTACCGATGGTGCCGCTCGGCCCGTCCGTACGGTCGGTGGTCGCGGGGCCGAAACCGCCGTCTGGCCACGCGGCGTTCGAACTGGCTCCGCGGCTGGTCGCGGCGCGGTTCGAGACCCTCGGGACCGTGGCGCAGGGGGCCGATGCGATCGTCGCAACCGGTCTGATGCCGGCCGGTGCTCGCGATGTGGCCGAGAAACTCGGCATCGGGTACGCGCTCGCCGCCTTCCACCTTGGCGGGATCCCGTCCCAGCACACCTCGCCAGGAGCACGGCCCGGTACGCCGTCACCGGAAGGCGAGACGGATCGGCGCGTGTTGTGGAAGCAGGACGCTGAACGGGTCAACGCGCTGTACGGTCCCGCGCTCAACAAGGAGCGTGCTGCGATCGGGCTGCCGCCGGTGGAGAACGTTCGCGACTACGTGTTCACCGAACACCCGTGGCTCGCGGCCGATCCCACGCTGTGCCCGTCGGAGGGAATGACCGATCTCGAGGTGATCCAGACCGGCGCGTGGATCCTGCGTGACGACCGTCCGCTGGCAGACGAACTGGAGGCGTTCCTCAAGGCGGGAGAGCCGCCGGTGTACGTCGGGTTCGGCAGCATGGCTGCGCATGCGCCGAAGGGCATCGCCGAAACCGCGATCGCGGCTTGTCGCGCGCACGGGCGGCGCGTGCTGCTCAGTCGCGGGTGGGCTGAGCTGGATC
>DASSDE010000866.1:0-5397 GCA_035697365.1 Kribbella sp.
CGAACAGCCGTCTTGAGGGTCGACTTCACGGACTTGTTGCGAAGTCGCGCAGCCTCGTTCTGGCGGTTGCGCTTGATCTGGGACTTGATGTTCGCCACGGAGCAGAGCCTCGATCAGGTGTGTGCGGTTGATACAGGATGGTGTTGCGCGCACGGCTGAACACCACCCGTGGGCGCGCGAAGAGCCAGATTACCAACAAGCCACCCGTACCTCCAAACTCACTCCCTCTCCGCGGTGCTCGTCAGAGGGGCCAGGGTGGCCTGGGACTGTGAGCGTGACACTGTCGGCGGCTGACGGCATACTCGGGGCCCGCGAGACAACGCTCCACCATCGCTCCCGTCCAAGCCCTGGAGGAACTTCGTGACCCGCAAACGACCGGCGATCGTCGTCGCCACCGCACTGATCGCTGCCTGCGCCGGTGTCCCGGTGCTGGTGAACGCGGCCAGCGCGAGTCAGCCGTCGTCCCAGCCGGCCGATCCGAACGTCAAGCGCTCCGCCACCGGTTCGTACATCGTGCAGCTCGACGACGCCCCGGTCGCGGAGTACGCGGGTGACATCGCGGGTCTCGCCGCCACCAAGGTCCTGCCCGGCGGGAAGCTGCTGAAGACCGCGGCGCCGGTCGTCGACTACGTCAAGCACCTCGCCACCGAGCGCACCGACGTACTGAGCAAGGTTCCCGGCGTCAAGAAGCTCTACGACTACAACTACACTTACGCGGGATTCTCCGCCGAGATGTCGTACGACGACGCCGTGAAGCTGGCCAAGTCGTCGGGGGTGACGAGCGTCGAGCCGAGCGGGATCGTGCACGCCGACACCGTCGACACACCGCGCTTCCTAGGGCTGTCCGGCAAGGGCGGTGCGTGGCAGCAGGCAGGCGGGATCGACAAGGCCGGCGACGGCGTGATCATCGGCATGATCGACTCGGGGTTCGTCCCGGAGCGGGCGAGTTTCGCGCCGCTGAAGACCACCAAGCAGTCCGACGCGCTGGTCGCGCGGAAGTGGAAGGGCACCTGCCAGGTCGGAGCGGAGGCGCCCGTCACGTGCAACAACAAGGTGATCGGCGCGCGGTACTTCGACAAGGGCATCGGCACCCGTCCGATCCCGGAGGAGTTCAAGTCGCCTCGGGACTACGGCGGCCACGGTACGCACACCGCGAGTACGGCGGCCGGTGACTACGGCGTCGACATGTCGGTGATGGGCCGGGACTACGGAAAGGGTTCCGGGATGGCGCCGCACGCCCGCCTCGCGATCTACAAGGCGCTGTGGGCGGTCGACGCGTCCGGCGGTGGCAGCGGTACGGATGCCGACATCGTGGCCGCGATCGACGCAGCCGTGTCCGACGGCGTGGACGTCATCAACTACTCGATCTCGGGCAGCGGGTCGACGTACGTGAACGCCACCGGGCTCGCGTTCCTGCGGGCGGCGAAGGCGGGGGTGTTCGTCGCGACCAGTGCAGGCAACACCGGGCCGGGGGAGGCGACGGTCGGCAAGACGTACCCCTGGGTGACGTCGGTTGCCAACGGCACCCATGACCGCGACATCCAGACCACGGTGAAGCTCGGCAACGGCAAGTCGTACACCGGTGCAGGCATCGGCGCCGGTACGCCGGAGGCGCCGGTGGTCCTGGCCAAGGACGCCGGCCTCACCGGTGCCGACCCGGCCAACCTGGTGCTCTGCCAGGCGGGCACGCTGGACCCGGCGAAGGTGAAGGGCAAGATCGTGGTCTGCGACCGCGGTGTGAACGCGCGGGTCGACAAGAGCCTGCAGGTGAAGAACGCGGGCGGTGTCGGCATGATCCTGCTGAACATCACCCCTGGCACGCTGGACTCCGACCTGCACTCCGTCCCCACGGTCCACCTGGACGACACCAAGGCGCCGGAGATCAAGGCGTACGTCTCCGGCACGGCGAACCCGACCGCGACCATCGGCGCCGGTACGCCGGTCCGGGTCGTCGCGCCGAAGGTGGCGAGCTCCTCGAGCCGTGGCCCGTCCCCGGCCGGCAACGGTGACCTGCTGAAGCCGGACATCATGGCGCCGGGGACGAACGTCCTGGCCGCGACCACCGCGTTCAGCGCGGCCGGTGGTGAATACGCGTTCATGAGCGGTACGTCGATGTCCACGCCGCACATCTCCGGCATCGCGGCGGTTCTGAAGGGCAAGCACCCGGCCTGGTCCCCGATGGCGATCAAGTCCGCGATGATGACGACCGCGACCGACAAGGACACCAGCGGCAAGCCGATCCAGAACGACTCCGGCTCGCCCGCGAACCCGTTCGGGTACGGCGCCGGTCTCGTGCAGCCGAAGTACGGCATGGACCCGGGCCTGGTCTACGACTCCACCTACACGGACTGGACGAAGTTCGTCTGCGGCTCCGGGCAGGTCCCGAGCACGCACGAACTCTGCGCGAACGGCAAGATCGATCTGAGCGACCTCAACTATCCGACGATCGCGATCGGCGACCTGGCCGGCCGGCAGACCGTGACGCGGACCGTCACGAACGTCGGCAAGGTTCCCGAGGTGTACTTCCCGAAGGTCGAGGGCGTGCAGGGCCTCAAAGTCACCGTGACGCCGCGGATCCTGGTCACGCTCCCGGGCCGCAGCACGACGTACAAGGTCACCGTGGAGAACAACGGCGCCCCGCTCGAGCAGTACTCGTTCGGCAAGCTGGTGTGGAAGTCGGCTAAGCACTCGGTCGCGAGCACGCTGGCGATCAAGCCGCTCACGGTGAAGGCACCGACCCAGGTCAACGGCACCGGGACGGCCGGATCCGTCGAGGTCCCCGTCACCTCCGGGTACGCCGGGACGCTCACCACGTCCGCGCTGGGGCTCAACCCCGCAACAGTCGGCGAGGCCGCGCTCAAGAACCCGGGTGGCGTCTCGTTCCCGACGACCGCGCCGAAGGTCAACGACCACGTTGCGAAGTTCACCGCGAACGTCCCGGCAGGTACGACGTACGCCAGGTTCTCCACGTTCGACGCGGACTACCCGGCCGGCACCGACCTGGACGTGTTCGTCTACCGGGCCGGCACGACCACGCTGCTCGGCAGCAGCACCGGTGGATCAGCTGAAGAAGAGGTGAACCTGCCACGGCCCGCGGGCGGTCAGGTGGACGTGTACGTCGACCTGTACGCCGGCGCGAACGAGCAGCAGGTGAAGCTGAACCACTGGGAGCTGCAGAAGGCCGCAGGCAACCTGAGTGCCACACCGGCCACCCAGCAGGTCCAGGTAGCCGGCGAGGCGAGTGTCACGGCCAGCTGGACCGGCCTGGCGGCAGAAACCAGATACCTGGGCCAACTGCACTTCTCAGACGGCGCCGACGGCTCAGGCTCCACCGTCGTACGGGTGGACGCCTAAGCATCACTGCTCGTGGATGGTGACGTGGCCGGCGTCCTTGAACAGCAGCTTGCATTCGCCCGACGTGACGTCGCAGCGGAACAGCTGCTGACGGAGTTCGTTGCCGACGCGCTTCTCGGTCAGCGTGAGGAGCCGGGTCGCGTCCTCGAACACCGGCGACGGGAGGGCATCGGTCATCCGGCCCGGCAGGTCGAGCTTGGTGACCCGGCCGCTGTTGACGTCGATGGCCTCGGACCGTGCGCTCTGGACCATCGTCCGGCCATCCGGTGACAGCAACGGGTACAGGTGCTCGGGTCCGTCGTCGCAGTAGTCCCGGAGCACCTTGAATCCGTCGTCGCGCAACGCACCGGCTCGAAGGCAGCGCTTCCCGTCGACCTGCGCCGTCACGGCCACAACGCCTGCGGTCGCCGGAATCGCGGCCCCGTCGTTGTAACCGGGGATCGAGATCCGGCGCTGCTCACCGGTCGACGGCTTCCAGACGACGATCCCGGTCCGCCCGAGGTTCAGCCAGATGCCGTCCTGGTTCCAGCCCAGGATGTCCGGCCGGCCGGGTGCTGCGGGCAGCTGTGCGATCTGCTTGCCGGAGGCGACGTCGACGACGATCACCTGACCGCGGGTGTTCGACAGGTAACGGTAGAGCGCCAGTTGTTTGTGGTCGGGCGAGAGGTGCTGGCCGTCGGACCGCGGTGGGCCGAGCGGACGGAAGGTTCCACTCGGCAACAGGATGCCCGGCTGGAACTGACCGATCCCGGGCATCAGTGAGCCGAGCCAGCCGCCGCCGGCCCGTCCGAAGAAGTAGCCGTCGACGCCCTTCGGCAGCGGCACGGTCTGTTTGCCGTCGTGAAGTGCGGCGGACTTGCCGGTACTGACTGTGTAGGGCACCTGTGGTGCCGCTCCCGAGACGGGTGGCGCCGGGGTGCGGGCTGGTTCGGTCCGGTCGCCGGAGCGGGTCAGCAGCGAAGCGGCCAGAACGGCGACCACGACGACTGCGGCAGCTGCCGCGAGGACAGGCCAGTGGGCGCGGCGGGTGACGGAGTCCAGTCCGGGGCCTTGGGCGCTGTCGGGCACCGTGGCTGCCTGGCTGTGGAGGTAGTCGCGGAGGCGGGTCTCGGTGTCGGTCATCGCAGTTCCTTGAGGCGTTCGGTCAGGACGGCGAGACCGCGCGACGACGTGGCGCGGGCGGACGACTCACCGATCCCGAGAAGCTGGGCGATCTCCGCGAACGGGAGATCGAGGTAGTACCGGAGCACGAGAACCTCTCGGGTCCGGCGCGGCAGCGCCTGGAGCGCCTGCTGGACCTGCGACCGTTCCTCACCCAGGACGGCGTCGCTCTCCGCGGAGGCGTTCGGTGTCTGGTGCGGCGGTATGTACAACCGTGCAACCTTGCGTCGCCGCAGGACAGACCGGCTGCGGTTCAGCACCGCCGTCCGCAGGTAGGCCAGTGCCGCATCCGCCCCGCGCAGCGGCCAGCGCCGGTACAGCTCGGCGAAGGCCTCCTGTACGACGTCCTCTGCCGCCTGCCGGTCGTCGACCATCAGCACCGCCAGCCGGAGCAGCCCGGGCCAGTGCTGCTGGTAGAGGGCCGACACGGCACCCTGCGCGTCCACAGGTGCCGGGCGGCTCATGCTCACCATTGGATTCGTCACACCGCTACAGACGTGCGACGGTCAGAAACGCTGCATCCGATCCCGTACCCAATCCAGATGCACCAGCGCATGCTCCCGCTGCCACGTCCTCATGGTTGGAATCCCAGGCGGCGCCGGCTGCGCGGAACCCCACCAGAGACCGCCCGCGATGGCTGCGATGAACCCGGTGATCGCCTCGTCGTCGGGGAGCTCTGGCAGCGCCACCGAGCCGCGCATCTCCGCGTGCAGGATCACCGTGTCCGCCCAGCGCGGTGCCAGGCCCGGGTGCGCCCAGTCGATGAACACCACGCGTTCGTCGGTCAGGATGGTGTTGTCGGCCCGCAAGTCGTAGTGCGCCAGCGCCTTGCCCTCGGCCAGCGCCCGCACCCCGGTCCGAGCCAGCTCCGCGAACTCCTCA
>DASSDE010000867.1:0-7515 GCA_035697365.1 Kribbella sp.
TCAACTCGCGGGGCAAGGTGCGTACGCCATTTGGGTTGGTTCAGCGAATTTCAGTTGGCGTCGTCCGACGATCCCGGCATCGGGATCGACCAACCCGCGGTCGACCAACGAGTGCTAGCACCGCTCTCTCACGCGGCGTCAGCCGGTCATTGTTCTCCCGGATACAGCTCCGCCCGCAACCACACGAGAAATTCGTCGTCTGTTCTCCAGTTGTCGCCGTCGGCCGCGAGGCTGATCGCGTCGCTCGGCAGGCCCTCCCGGTCGCCGTTCAGCAGCCGAGAGAATTCCGCCTTGAACGCCTGCAGTTCTAGGTCGTCAGCGCGATCGCTCCGCACCCGCCGCTTCAGCGCCGAGAAGTTGTCCGGATCCGCCTCGGAGTGCAGGTGGGACTGGACCACAGCTAGGAACGTGGCAAACGGCGCATCCGGATACTTCAGCCAGTACTCACCGGAGTAACTCACGTGAATCTCCTCAGTCATTCTTCGAAGGGACGCGGGAACAGCGTGTAGATCCCGTACCTTTTGGCCTCGACGTTCCGTTTGAAGACGATCTTGATATCGCCTCCCTCGAATGTCGGGATGCGTTCAACCTCCGGTTCGCGCAGACCGGAGAGATCTGACCCGGTTCGCTTCGCCTGCAACCATTCTTTCCGTACAGACTTGGCTTCAGGCCAATCCTTCAGCCTGAAGCCTGAACAGAACTCATGTCCGTCCGGACCCAACAGGTCCCTGATCGGCACGACAAGGTCACGCGGCTGCACGTTCTCGTCGAACGGACCGTCGAGAACGGCACGCACCTTAGGATGCTCGGCCGCCATCACATAGACCGCGGCGAGAGCGGTCGCGTCGTGCACCCTTGTCGAGTCTTTACCGCAGTAGTGCTGCTTGGTCTGATCGAGGCCATCGACGCCCGCTTCGCGCTTCACCGGGTCCGTTTGGGCGGGGTCTTCGTTAAACGCCACCCTGCGCGCCTGCAGGTCATCCGAGCCCATCGCACCGTGCCGGATGTGGCCGTGACCTTCCGACTGATCGATCGAGGCGTACACGCTTTGGACGATCGGCTCGCAGTCGGCCGCCGGAGCCAGCCACGGTCGAGTGTCCTTGTTAGCCGCGATGTAAGCGACGCCGGTCCGTACGTCAAGCGACGGTCGATCGCTTGCTTCGGTTCGCTCGCCGGGGTGAGCGTTGGACACCTCTGGTTCGGGAGGTCGAGGCATCGCCAGCCGCTCAGGATCCCAACGGTCGAAGCGATCCCTGACGGTCTCACCGCCAATCTCGATGTCGACGGGGAATGCTTCCCGGTCACCCTTCTTGTGGACATCGTCATCTGTCGGTCGATCGGTGCCGGCCTCGTCGGCAACTGCTTCCTCGTCTACCGCTTGGTCACTCCGCGATGTCTCGCGCGGACTGGAGGTGTCAGCGTCCTTCTCTTCAGCGGTCTCGTTGGGCTTGGGAGTTGTCGGTGGTTCCGGGGATGCGGGCAGCTCTTTCGGGTCCTTCGGATCGCTTGTCGGGGCTTCCGGTGCGTGCGGCGGCTCGGGTGGACCAGTGGCGTCGGGTTGGTTGGCGTCGTCGGTGGAGTCGGGTACGCGGGGTTCGGCCTCGTCCACCGGCTCCTTTGGGGACGGGGGCGTGGGCCCGGGTTCCGTGGAATCGCGGGATGATGGCTCGTCGGCGGGGTCGACCTGCGCAGGCTGATTCTGCTCCTGAGGGTTGTCGGCGTCGCGGCGGTCCGGGGCCCAGCCGTCGCGGTTGAAGAGGGGGTTGTCGGCCATGCGTTGGTGGCGGTCGGAGGGGAGCTGCGGTTCGGGTTTATCGGTAGGTGGGATCTCTGGTCGGTCGGGTTTGTCGATGGCAGGCGCAGGCTCGGGAGCCGGGGTTTCTGGGGCCGTTGGCTCGGGGGTTGGGGTGTCCGGCGGCGTTGGCTCTGTGGGCTCTGCGGGGCGGTGGGCGCGGTTGTCCATCAGGGGTGCCTGTTGGTGGGGGCGATCGGGCGGAAGATGTAGTGGTGCCAGTCGTCCGGGACTTCCAGGGAGTCGGCGGCCTCGACGATCTGCTGGATTCGGTCGGCTGCGTTGGAGAGTTTGGCTGCTGCGGCGGCCAGGTTGCCGTTGCCGAAGAGCAGGGAGTCTGAGGGCGCGCCCGGCGACGCCTCGAGGATGCTGTCGATCTGGTCGTTGATCGAGGTGCCGGGGAGGTTCAGTCCGCGGGTACGCCACACGTCGGTTGCCGGATGTGGTGCGTCTGGCGGGCCGTTGTAGTCGCGGAGGTCGTCGGCGACGTCGGCGTACCGATAGAAACCCGCTTGCCACTCGATCTCACGTCGTTGACAGCGGGGTTCGCGGTGCGCCAGTAGGGCAGCGGTGGTGTCGGACAGGTGTTGGGACAAGGCCCGCGGGTCGACATCGGCGGTGATCGCGGTGGCTCGGCCTGCTACTGCGGTGGTTATGGCTTCGGCGAGCGCGCATTGCAGCTCGCGGTCGGACCAGGCGCCCGTTAGTTCGGGCGGTGCGGGTCGGGCGAGGCTCGCGAGGTGGGCGACCGTCAGGAGCTCGATCCACACGGTCAGGGCCGGGTTCTCGCGGAGGATCCGAGCGGCGGTCGCGATGTTCCGGACGGTGCAAGGCGTCTGCGTACAGGTTGATCCGCACGCGGCGGTACGGCGCGAGGCGGTGGCGACGGTGGGTGGGTGCAGTGCCCGGCGTTCGAGGGGTTCGTGGTGGGGGACTTTGAGGAGGATGGGGCGGTCCATGCCGTCGGTGAAGGTGGCGGCTTGGCCTGGTGGGAGGGAGACTACGGCTCGGGATTGGGCGGGGTCGAGGTTCATGGTGGTGCCGACGGTTTCGCGGTCGTCGGCGGCGGGGAGGCGGTGCAGGATCTTGAGGGCGGAGTTCTTGACGACGTCGGGGATGACCTTGCTGGGGATCTGTTCGGCGATCACGAGGCCTTCGCCGTAGGCGCGGATCTCGGCAAGCAGGCCGGCGAACAGTTCGACCGCGTGGTTGGTGGTGCCGTCGGTGGTTGCCTTGAGCAAGCGGTGCGCCTCTTCGACGACCGTCACGTGGTGCAAGCCGGTTGCGGACGTGCGGTGGACGCGGAGGTGTTCGATCAGGCGGATCAGGACGACGCCCATGCAGAACGCCTTGTCCTGGTCGTCGCCGACGTCTTCGAGTTCCAGTACGACGTTGCGCCGCAGCAGGTCCGCGACGTCCAGCGGATGCCCGCCGCCGAGGAAGCGCCCGGGCGTACCGAGCAGCAGCGACGTCAGCCGTACGTCAACGAAGCCGCGGACGTCCGCGGCGAGCTCGGCGCCGTACCCGATGTCGTCGACGACCGCACGCGCTGCGGTCTGCAGGTCGGCCAGCGTCGGGTACTGAGTGGCGCCGGAACTGAGTGCCAGGTCCCAGCCGTACGACGTGTAGGACCGGGTCAACGCCTGACTCAGGACCTGTGGAAAAGGTTCATGCGCCTCGAAAGCGGCGAGGAACAGCGCACGCACCAGGTCAAGATGGGTCTGTAACGGGAATCCTGCTTCGGGTTCGAGCGGGTTGAGGCTGAGCGGTACGGCATCCGGATCGCCCAGCCGGATGACCGCGACCGACGAGTCCGCACCGAGCCGGCCGGCCATCCCGGCGTACTCCGCCTTCGCCGGCTCGATCACCAGCCACGGGACAGCGGCCGCACTCAGACCCTCGAGCAGATGCCGGATCGTCTGCGACTTGCCCGAACCGGTGGCGCCGGCAACGAACGCGTGCCGATTGAGCGTGTCCAACGAGACAGTCAGCGGTGAAACGGCGCGGCCCGCGGTGTCGATCACGTCCCCGAGCGGGATCCCGTCCGCAGGCGTCTCCGGCGTCAGGTCGAACCGCACCTGCTCGACGGCACGAATCCCGGCGATCTCACGCGCCGGCGGCCGGGCGATCGCCGCGAGCAGTTCACCGGTCGCTGCGAACGAAGGCTCGCCGGCTGTCAGCGTGTACGGCGTGGCGTGCAGGTCGGCTGCTCCGGCCAACGTCTGTGCGACGAGGCGCGCCGACGCCTCATCGGTGGCGCCCGCAAGAACCTGCACCGTCCACAGCCCGCCCTGAGCTGTGGAAAAGTCGCGATAGCGGGCGCGATTGCGTTCGAGCTCGAGTGCCTCGCGACCGGAGATCTTCTCGCGGTCCAGCCCGATCGTCATCCGCAGATGCAGATCGTCGAGCAGCTCAGCGCGTTCCTCGCCCGCGATCGGCGTCGCCCGCACGAGCCACGCGAACGCCGGCAGCCCCTCGACCAGATCCTCCAGCATCCCCGCGGGCTCAACCTCGGTCTCGGGCAGCGCACTGAGTACGTCATGTGCGCCCGGAACCGCCAGCCAAGCCGGAAACTCCACCCTCTCGGCTCCGACGCCCCGCGCGCCGGCCGGATAAGACACTGCGCCAGCGGCATCGGGCTCGATCCCGACACGTACCTCGATCGGCCCGTTCGCGACCGTACGGGTCCAGCAGCAGCTGAACGGCTGACTCGACGCGGCCCGCAGTACCAGCGCGGGCAACAGCGCCCGACGTAGCGAGGTCAGCCGTTGCGCGGCATCCGCGTCCGATCCACCGATCAGCGGCACCTCGGTGATGCGCCACTGCGGAATCATGACGAGGCCAGCCGCGGGTCGCAGTCACCGAGCCGAGGGCTGGCCGGGTCCAGCGGGTCGACCATCACGAACGCGGTCGGCGACAACCCCTGCAGTACGGTCGGCTCGACGGCGAACTCGTACTGCCGCTGGTACCCGATCGACGTACTCTCCGTCGTCCCGCTCGACGTCGAGCTCGAGATCGACTCCGACCACGACGTACCGCCCGTGGTCGACGACGAGTACTGCTCACCGGAGCTCTTCGACCCGGACCGGTGCCGCCGGCTGAACAGCAACCCGAACGTCGCCTGCCGGCTGTCCGAGGTCTGTACGCCGATCGAATCGCTCGTCGACGCGCTGTTGCCGCGGGTCGTGCTGTCGGAGATCGAGGTGGACGTGTTCGTGCCATGCGAGTACGTGAACTGGCTCGCCACGAGTCGGTGCTGCCGTCCGATGAACGTCGCGGCCTGCTCGGCCTCCTTCGCGTTCCCGAGACGCATGAACAGAACCGCGTCCCCGCCACCGAGGACCTCCACCGCACTGTCCCGCAGATGCGCGAACAGCAGTACGAGACGCAGACCGTTCCGCCGGCAGATGCTGTCGAACCGCTCCAGATCGGGCCGCGCGAATGCGTCGGCGCCCGCGACCACGACGATCCGCTCACCCCGCCCCGACAGCTGGCCGCGCTGGACCCGCACCATCGTGATCTGGAACAGCAGGTGCCTGAGCAACGCCGCAGTGAGCTCCGACTCCCGGTGCGACAGCTCGAAGACCCGCAACGAGATCTCCTCGCCCTCCCACCCGTCCATCGGCTCGTCGCCGGTCACCGCGGCCAGCCGCTGCACACCTGCAGCCAGCCGGAACAGCCGCGCCTCGGCAGAGCGCCGGGCCGACTCACTGAGCAGATCGGTCAGCTTTGCGTACTCAGAGCGGGTCAGCGCACCACGCTGGTCTGGCGTCAGCTGCCGCAGCAGCACCTGGAACGCCAGGTTGAGCCTTGTAAAGGTGACGGGTGCATCCGTAAGGCACTCCGTGACCTGCTGGACCAGCGTGGCGTCAACGCCCCGCGACTCGCTCTGCTCGGGCTCCGCCGCGCGTAAGCCCTCGGCCACAACCACACCGATCTCATCCGCAGTCAGGTCAGTCAGCGGGTTCCCGGCGTGCTCCGGTACGACGGCAGCCCGGATCGGCGCCCCGTGCTCCTCGGCCAGGCGCTGCAGCGGCCCAGCCACGGAGTCCTGGGTGAGGTCAAGAACCACCAGCCGCCCACCACCGCTCATCAGCGAGCTGCCCATCGCCAGCAACGCAGCGCGCCAGCCGGCCGCCGTACCTCCGTACAGGTCGACGCGTTCCTTCGTCACTGGGCCGACCGGGACCCAGGGGCGTACGGCGCTGACCTCAAGCGACTTGGTCCGCTCCCGTTCTTGCAGGTCCTGTTGCCAGGCCGCAACGTCCCGCTCGAAGCCGGCCATCGTGCTGACGCAGTTGGCCAACCACAGCTGATGTTCTTTGATGGCTGCGCGCCGCAACAGCTCCGGTCGTCCCCAGCACATCCACGCCAGCCCGAGTGCCACCAGGAGCGGCACCAAGCCCAGCAACGGCTGCACGACGACGGCGACCACGACAGCCGCCACGACGACTCCAACCATCACCCAGGTCAGGGCCGGACGCAGCCGCACAGCTGTAGCACGCTTCGCTTCCAGAGTGGCGAGCGCTGACGGCGGGGGTACCGCAGGCACTGGTGGAGTCTGTTGCTCGACAACAACCACCTGACGCCCGCGGTACTCCCAGCCCCACTGCTCGGCCTCACGTGTCTGGACAGCCTCAGCCATGCGAGGGACCGCCCAGCCGCTCCAGCACCACACCGCGCGCCAACTCGGCCAAGGCCGTCTCCGCCTCCTTGACAGTCGCGGTGGCTCGGCTGACTGTCGTGTCGCGTTCCGCGTCGTCCGCCGAGGTGAACCGCCGACGGCAACCGGCGCAGTGCGTCGCGGACAGGTCCGACCATGTCCCGCAGTACGAACAACGGCGTGCCTGGAGCAGCCGCTCCGCTGTGGACAACCGCTGTCGCTCCATCAAGGCACGCTGCCAACGGAGCTGGGCCTGCGGCAGGTACTCGACCAGTTGCCGGTCGGTGAAGCTCTTGCCCCCGCCGGCCAGGACCGCGGCGGTCAGCCGAGCGGCCGCATCACGGTGGACGGCAGACGGCTTCCCGATCGGCCCGACCGTGACCAGCAGCGGGAACCAGCCAAGGGTCTGCACCCGCAGGGCCGTGTGATCGCGTCGCCACCGCAGCGACATGGTGGAGTTCTCGTCCGGGTCGGCGATCCAGCCCGCGGGGCGCAGCGCCACCTCGAACAGGGCCCGCTGCGGCGCGTCCAGCGAGGCATGCGGCAACAGCAGATGCGTGTGCTGCCGACGCACGAGCTCCACAGCCACGCGGTCCTCCCGAGAACGTGCGGTCCCCCGCGGACCGCGCAAGGTAACTCTAGTTACCGCCTGTGCCCGTCGCACCACGATCGCGTTGCCACTTGTGGAAAACTCACTCGCCAGAGCGGACCGACTGCGACGAAGCCTTGACCCCGCGTGATCGGCGGGAGACGATTCCGGCCGGGCGTGGGCTGACAACCTTGTCATCGGGGCCGCGCACCCACACCGGCGGACGGGGGTCGCGTCGGTCCGTAAAGCGCAAGGAGCGTCGATGGATCTCCGCCGCCCACTGGGGCTCGTCACGTCTCTCACGCTGGTTGTGACACTGTCTGTTGCCATGACGCCAGCGCATGCCGCCTCACCTGCTGCCTCGGAGCAGCCGGTGGTCAGCGGTACGTCGTATTTCACCTCGTTCGAGCCCGGTCAGCCGCAGCCCGGCTACACCGACGCCGTGGAGACCGGTCCGGACGGCAAGCCACG
>DASSDE010000868.1:0-4645 GCA_035697365.1 Kribbella sp.
TCCTGGGCGGCTGTGTCTGGGTGATATCCAGTGCAGACCAGTTTCCCGCAGGGAAGCGATTTACGGCAGGTCGAGTGTGAGTGGTAAATCCTCGAGGAACTCGACCGCATCGAACATCGCCCCCGCCGACGCGACCCCGCCGGTCCGGGTCTCGCCGCCCAAGATCCGCCGGACCGCACCGACAGCAAGCGGCGCCGAGATCGCGTAAATGTCCTGCCCGGACGCCGACGCCGCAAGCCCGTCGACCCGGACCTCAACCACGAACGTCTGATCCGACCGCCCCTCCGCATCGACCGCCGCAGGCGCCGGCGTCTCCGCGGAGGCAAGATCGCCCGCGGCCTCGACCGTCATGTACGTCCGCACCTCACGCACGTCCAGATGACTGGGGATCGTCACAATGTCGGCCATGCTGAACTCGGCCAGCACCCGGCGCTCACCCATAGGCTCCGGGAACGTCCAGTCCTCCTGCACCGGCCGATCGTCGTGGTACTGCAGCCGACCGTCGGCGAACCGCACCCGCCGACCGTTGCGCCGGTCGTGCGAGACCTGTCCCGCTGCGCGGGTTCCCGGCGTCGGATGCCAACTGCTCAGCCCGTACGCCACCTCGACCGAGTCCGCCGCGGTCCGCTCCCCCAGCAGCGCGGTCGTCAGCAGATCGCCGATCCCCCCGTAGAACGCCAGCGCCGGGGCGACCGGGAGTTCGCTGCTCCTGGCGAAGGTCGCGACGTTCACCTCGATCTCGGCCGCCACGTCGACGTACGGAATCCGCTGCCGCGCGGCCGCGTCGATCAGCGGTTCGGCGGTGTGCGCGAACGGTCCGGCGGCGTTGATCACCGCGGCGGCATTCTTGAGGGCCAGGTCCAGTGCGTGCGGGGCGTCGACGGCGGCCGGTCGTACGTCGAGGTGTCCCCACTGCTCCTCGAGGGCGGTTGGGTTGCGGCCCGCGGCGATGACCGGGAGGTGCTGGCGGAGGAGTTCCTGGACGACGAAGCGGCCGGTGTGACCGGTGGCGCCGTACACGACGATTGCGTTCATACGACCAGTTTCTGTGGCGGTCGCCAGCCTGCGTGAGAGTCCGGAACGACAGCATCCGTACACTTTCGGACATGCACACCGTCGCGCTGGCGACCGCCGGGCACCTGTTGCACTTCGAGCTCGGCATCGCGTACGAGATCTTCGGCAACCCACCGCTCGGGGTCGCCGAGTGGTACGACGTGCGCCTGTGCGGGCCAGGTCCTACGCAGGTCGGCCCGTTCGTGATCGAGCCGTCCGACGGGCTGGACCGGCTCGCGAGCGCCGACACCGTCCTCGTGCCGGCGCTCGCAGACGTCGACGAGCCGCCGCCGGCCGCCCTGGTAGAGGCCGTCCGGGCGGCCTACGACTCCGGAGCGCGGATCGCGTCGCTGTGCACAGGGGCGTTCGTTCTCGGGGCGGCCGGCCTGCTCGACGGGCGCCGCGCGACGACGCACTGGGGGCACGCCGCCGCGTTGAGCGAGCGGTATCCGGACGCCGAGGTCGATGCGGACGTGCTGTACACCGACAACGGGAACGTCCTGACCGCAGCCGGGAAGGCGGCGGCGGTGGATCTGTGCCTGCACCTGGTGCACCTCGATCACGGGGCGACGATCGCGAACACCGTCGCCCGGCGTCTCGTCGTACCGCCGCACCGGGCCGGCGGCCAGGCACAGTTCGTGTCCACGCCGGTGCCGAGCAGTGGGGATCACTCGCTCGCGCAGCTGCTGACCTGGGCCGAGGAACGTCTCGACCAGCCGTTGACGGTCACCGATCTGGCGCGGCAGGCGAGCACGAGCCCGCGGCACCTCGGCCGGCAGTTCCGTTCGATCACCGGTCAGACCCCGTTGCAGTGGCTGCTGACGCAACGGGTCCGCCGCGCGCAACAGCTCCTCGAGTCCACCGACGACGGCATCGAGACGGTGGCCGTCGCCACCGGCCTCGGTACCGCCACCACACTGCGCCGGCACTTCCAGCGCGTCGTCGGCGTCCCCCCGACCACCTACCGGCAGTCGTTCCGCAACCCGTAGGCTCGGCGCGGGTGAACCGCTCTACGTCCTGGCCGATCCGGCCGGTCACCCGTTCTGTCTACTGGTGGGAGAGGCATGATCGAGTTTCGTACGGCCGGGTCCGATGACCTGGACGGCATCCTCGCGCTCTACGAGCAGTTGCACCCGGCTGATCCGCCGGTGCTGGATGCGCCGCGCGTGTTCGGGGCGATCCTCAGGACACCAGGGCTGCAGCTGTTCGTGCTCGAGGACGAGGGCGCGATCGTCGCGACGACGTACCTCAATGTGATTCTGAACCTCACGCGCGGTGGAGCGCCGTACGCCGTGATCGAGAACGTCGTCGTCGACGAGGCACGGCGTGGGACCGGGCTCGGGAAGCAGATCATGGCGAACACGCTGCAGGCGGCCTGGGACGCCGGGTGCTACAAGGTCATGCTCCAGACGGGTTCGCAGCGGGAGTCGACGCACGCCTTCTACCGCCGGTGCGGGTTCGATCCTGATGAGAAGACCGCGTACGTCGCCCACCCGGTTAACCTGAACATGTCATGGACGCGTTGGCGGAGGTACGGCGGCTGATTGTCGGCGCGCTCGGGCGCGACCACTCGATCGACGGGCTGCTGCTGTCGGTCGTCGACGCGCCGACACCGCCGACCGCCGGCCTGGCCTCGCCGACGTTCGCGTTGGTGGCGCAGGGCCGCAAGCGGCTCGCGCTCGGCGACCAGGTCTTCGAGTACGGAGCCGGTGATTACCTCGTCGTCTCGGTGGATCTGCCGGTCACCGGGCACTTCGTCGAGGCGTCGAAGGACGCACCCTGCCTCGGCGTCGGACTGGAACTGCGTCCGGAGCTGATCGCCTCGCTGCTGCTCGACGCGACCGAGAAGCCCGGCGCCCCGGTCCGTGGCTTGGTCGTCAGTCGCGCTTCGTCCGACCTCGTCGACGCGGTCGTCCGTCTGCTCCGGCTCGTCGACTCCCCCGACGACGCCCGCGTCCTGGCGCCGCTCGTCCAGCGCGAGATCCTCTGGCGGCTGTTGCGCAGTCCGCAGGGCGCAGCCGTTCGCGACATCGGTCTCGCCGACAGCAGCCTCGCGCACGTCGCCCGCGTGATCGGCTGGATCCGCGACCACTACACCGAACCGTTCCGCGTCGAGGACCTCGCCGAGATGGCCGGCCTCAGTACGTCGGCGTTCCACCGGCACTTCCGGACCGTGACCGAGCTGACGCCGATCCAGTTCCAGAAGAAGATCCGCCTGCAGGAAGCGCGGCTGCGGGTGGTGGGGCTCGGTGAGGACGTGACGAGTGCCGGGTACGCGGTCGGGTACGACAGTCCGTCCCAGTTCAGCCGCGAGTACCGCCGGGAGTTCGGTACGCCGCCGAGCCTCGATCGAGCAGGATCAGGCAAGTCGTCGCGAGCATTGATCTAACACATCTCCTGCCCAGGAACGTGTACTGGAGAAGTCCTGGTTCCTGGCTTTGAAGGAGTTGTGCACGATCATGCAGGTAGCAGTCATTACCGGTGGAAGTTCCGGCATCGGGCAGGGCGCGGCGTTCGAGCTCGCGCGGCGCGGCACCGCCGTCGTTCTCACGTACCGGGGCGGTCGCGAACGGGCCCTGGAGACAGTGCAGCGGATCGAGAAGGACGGCGGTACGGCGGCCACGGTGCCCTTGGACGTTGCGCGGCCGGACAGCTTCGCGGCGTTTCGCGAGACGCTCACCGACGTACTGCGGCAATGGGCACGGACGACGTTCGACGTCCTGGTCAGCAACGCCGGTGTCGGGCAGCCGCCCGTGATGTTCGAGGACACGACCGAGGACCTGTTCGACCAGATGGTCAACGTCCACCTCAAGGGCCCGTACTTCCTGACGCAGGCACTCCTCCCCCTGCTCGCCGACAACGGTGCCGTCGTCTTCACCACCAGTACGTCGGCACTGGAGTCCGCGCGCCCTACGCCCGGCTACTCTGTCTACGCGAGCGTGAAGGGCGCGCAGGTCGTACTCACCCGCTACCTCGCGAAGGAGCTGAGCGCTCGTGGGATCCGTGTCAACGCGGTCGCGCCCGGCGTCACCCGGACCCGTCTCGGCGACGACGCGTTCGCCCAGCACCCCGAACTGATCCCGCCGATCGCCGAGCGCACCGCCCTCGGCCGGATCGGCGAGGCCGACGACCTCGGCAGGGTGATCGCGTTCCTCGGCTCGCCGGACGCCGCCTGGATCACCGCGCAGACCGTCGAGGCATCGGGCGGCTACGAGCTCTGATCCTGCAACCGGTTGCGTGGGCCCCTCGCTCCACGGCAGCCCAGGCGGTTAGGCTGCGAACCATGTCCCCCAGTGACCCCGCGGCGCCGACGATCACCAACGTCGCGGCGCTTGCGGGCGTCTCACGGGCCACGGTCTCCCGGGCGTTCGGAAAGCCCGGCGTACTGCGCCCTGACACGGTCGCCCGGATCCGCGCGATCGCGGCCGAGCTCGGATACGTACCCAACCCCACGGCGCAGGCGCTCTCGACCGGGCGGCACGGGCTGCTGGCGATGATCGTTGCGGACATCGCCAATCCGTTCTTCCCACCGATGATCGGCGCCGCTCAGGGCCGTGCGGAGACCGCCGGGCTCGCGCTGCTGCTCGGCAAC
>DASSDE010000869.1:0-5198 GCA_035697365.1 Kribbella sp.
CTGGTACGGCGGCACCTCGTGCGGGTGCACGTCCTCGTGCTCGTCCTCCACGACCTCGTCGTTCGCCGGGACGTACGGACCGGACACGTACGCCGCGCGGAACCGCTGGTAGACGCTGGTGTCGACCTTGAGGAAACCGAAACCGGGCAGCGGCGGCAGGTGGAACGCGTCCGTCGTGTCCAGCACGGTGCGGCTCTCCTCCTCGGAGAACGTCCGCAGCCCGAGCCGGTACGACAGGTACGTCTCGAGGCCGCGCAACTTGCCCGACTCGACCCGCTGGCTGGACAGCAGCAGGTGGACGCCGATGGACCGGCCGATCCGGCCGATCGAAAGGAACAGGTCGATGAAGTCCGGCCGCTCGTTCAGCAGCTCACCGAACTCGTCGATGATCACGAACAGGTGCGGCAAGGCCGGCATGTCCGGACGCTGCCGCCGATACAGCCGGTAGTCGGTGATGTTCGCGATGTTGCCCGCGTCCTTCAGCACCTGCTGACGGCGCAGCACCTCGCCCTCGAGGCTCTTGTAAGCACGCTCGATCAGGCTGGCGTCGTCGCGCAGGTTCGTGATGATGCCGGCCACGTGCGGCACCCGCTCGAACGGTGCGAACGTCGCGCCGCCCTTGAAGTCGACCAGTACGAACGACAGGTCCTCCGGGCTGTGGGTGGCCATCAGCGCCATCACCATCGTCCGCAGTACTTCGGACTTGCCGGAGCCGGTCGCACCGACGCACAGTCCGTGCGGGCCCATACCGAGCTGCGCGGACTCCTTGAGGTCGACCTGTACGACGTCGCCGTGGTCGTCGACACCGAGCGGCACGCGCAGGAACGCGCGCTCCGACCGGGCCTGCCACAGCCGCCCGAAGTCGAGCCGGGCCACGTCCTCGATCCCGACCAGGCCCATGAAGTCCACGTCGTCGTGCTGCGCGTCCTCGTCGAGCGACTCCGCGGACAGCCGCAGCGGGGCCAGCTCGCGGGCGATACCCTCGGCGATCGCCGCCTCCATCCGGTCGACCTGACCGCCGGCCGCCATCGGGTACGCGCCGCGCAGGTCCTCGATCCGGACCTCGTCACCGAACACGGTGATCCGCATCGTGACCGAACTCGGCTCCTGGAGCCGGTCGGCGACCAGGTGCAGCACGGTCACGCCCAGCTCACCCGGGACCAGCGAGTCGTCGGCCTCCGGACGCACCTCGGCCGACACGTCACCGTACGTGTCGTGCAGCACGAGCAGCCGGCGCGTCAGCCGGCGACGGTCCTCGAAGTCCACCGAGCCGCGGCGGGACTCGGTCGCCCACTGCACACGCTCGCCGAGATCGTCGGCGAGCAGCTGCGAGAGCCTTGCCGGGTCCTCCGCGATCCGCCGGAACGGCGTCGCACCCTGCCGGCGCTCGGGGTCCTGTACGTGCGGCAGCCAGTTCATCCACTGCCAGTCGGGCAGTGCCTGGGGCGGGAACGCGGCCGCCATCGAGACGTCCTCGGGCGCATGGAACACGGCCGCCTGCACCAGCAGGGAGCGCGCGACCCGGACCACACCGTCGCGGTCCCCGACGATGCTCACGTTGCCGACGTGATCCAGCGGGACGGTCAGCGGCATGCCGGGCATCTCGGTGAAGCGCCGTACCAGCGCGTTCGCCTCGGCCATCATGAACTGGTCCGGCGGCTCCATCGCGGACCCACCCTGACCGACCGTGGCGGGAACGACCGGCACCCGCCCGCTGCCGCACCGCGGCTGCAGGAAGTCACTGTCGGTCCGGCGCCGCTCCCACAACCTGGAGACGTCGCCGACACAGTCCAGCAGGGCGTCCGGCGGCGGGTTCAGCTCGAGCGCCTGCGCGCGGGCCGTACGTTCCTGCTCGACGAACGAGTCACGCATCCGCTCGAGGTAGTCCAGGTACCGGGTGCGCTGGTTCTTGCGGTCCTTGCCACCCTTGCCCCGGGACGTGAGCATGCCGCCGATCGAACCGAGCAGGGTCAGCGCCAGCAGGCCGACGCCCACCATCACCATCGGGCCGGAGCGGCCCATCGTCATCATCGCGACCGATCCCAGACTGCCCACCATCGGGAGCAGCATCTGCATGGCACCGCCACCGCCGCCGCCACCGGCGCCCCCGAGACTCGGGGCCGACTCGATCACGCGCTGCTGCTGCACCCCGGGAACAGGTGTACGCCGCGCCGGGCGGTGCACCATCCGGCTTGCCACTAAGGTTTTCCTCCGCTGGACCAGCCCGCGCTGCGCGGGGGACTTCGTGCTTCTTACCGACGGATGTGCGAGACACTGTAGTGGTGGGTGAGGTCAGACGATGACAGACACAAGCGATTCAACCGTGGTCGAAATGATTGCGGAACTGGCACCGATCTGGTTGCCGGGTTGCGTTGTGGACGCCGAACAGCGCACGGTCGAGGTCGGCTGGGGACGCGGCGCGCTGCAGATGTCTGCCGTGGTAGGAATCGGCGAGATCGTCGATCGTTGCCTCCAGCTACCAACAGCACACTGGCCGGAACGGATCGAGGCCTGGCTGCACGCCGTCGTCGCGGAAGGTGAGCTCGCCACCGAGGAGCATCGGTACGGCGACGTCGGTGAACGGCAGCGTGCGGTGCTCGTCCAGCGCGGCTGGTCGGCACGGACCGCGGGCCCGGTCGCGGACGCGCTGATCCCGTTCGGCGATCACTTCGAGGTCGTGGTGTTCGTGCGTACCGGTGACGAGCTCCGCCGACTGACCGTCGTCCGGCGATCCATGCTCGGGCTGGGCGATCCCGGAACGCCGTCGCCCGTACAGCTCAGCCTGGCCGCGATCGCCGATCTGGTGCCGCACGAGCACAACGGAATCTCGGTCCTCGGCCGAGACAGCGACCCGCTGGTGTCGATGGCAGTCGTCGACCGGGAGAACCTGTTGCCACAGGCATCGATCGGCGCGGGCGTGCTGATCGGCGTACCACGACTCAGCATGGTGGCCTACTGCCCCGCCGACGCCGGCCAGGACCGCGCCGACACGCTGGCCGCCTGGATCGCCGACAGGTACGCCGGCGCGCCGGACCAGTGCTCACCGGACCTGTACTGGCTGCAGGGCGACCAGATGCTCCAGGTGCCGGTCACACTCGGCACTCCCCCGGCAGCACTCATTCCGTCCGCGCTCAAACCACAGCCGCGCCGGACGTGGTTGCGGCACCTGTTCGGCCGCCCGTCCGGCGGACTCGGCCGGTAGCTACTTCGCGGGCGACGGACTCACTGGGCCGCTCGTGGTCTGGGCCGGGGTCGGCTGCTGCTTGTCCTTCTCCTTCGCCTGCGACGACTTGAAGTACGACACGCCCGCGCAGCCCGCGCATGCCAGCGCCCCGATCATCACGCTCGCGAGGATCCGGCCGGTCTGCTCGTTCAGGGTGTTCTTGGCCCGTTCGGACCCGAACAGCCAGGCCTCGCGGAGCCGACGCCGGCGAACGGCGACCGACTCGATGACCTGTGTCCCATATGCGCCCGACACCTAGGCCTCCTGATCCGCGGCGACCCACGGCTGCCACTCGCCCGCGTCCGGCGCGTCCACCGTCGTACCGTCCGGAAACTCGTGCACACCCTGCCCCGGCCGGTACGCCGCGACGAGCAGATCCAGGTCGTGACACAACAGCATCGGCATCTCCGGACGGGCCGCCACGAGCCGGTCGAACACCGCCCGCGCCTCCGCCCGCTGAGCTGCCTCGTCACGACCGAGCCAGATGTCGATCTCGATCGGGTAGTCGTCGATCGCCTGCGCATCCTCCGGGGCGGCGTCACGTACGGCCAGATCGTTGGGCTGGATAACGAATCCGAGAACGCCCTCGCCGGCAAGCGCCGGTCCGCGCAGACCGTACTCGTCCGGACCGGCGCCCGTGGTGTCCGGGATCGGCTCGAGCCCGAGGAGGTCGCGAAGCCGGACCGCCTCCTCCGCGGCCGTCGCGGACGACCGCAGGAAGATGTTCTCCTGCTCCGACATCAGCCCCTCCTCTCGTAGGTGATCATGCGGCCGTCGCCGAGGATGACGTACAGCTTGGCAGGCACCCGGTCGCCCAGCCGCACCAGGCTCGCGTACGCCTTGTCGACGACCTCCTGGGTGAGACCGACCTTCCGTCCGTCGATCACCGCCTCGCCATCGGCGTGCGGGACCTGCGCGGCCGCCTTCTTCACGTTCCGCTTGATCGCGCTCTCCGAGGCACTGTCCAGGCGCTTGAACTCGGTGATCAGGCCCTCGTCGTCAGGACTCTTGCGAACCATCGACTCCGGGTTCTTCATGTGGTCCTTGGAGTCGTCCTGCGGGCGCGCGTCCACCCGCCAGCCCTCCTCCTCGAGCCGGTCAGCGGTCGCCCGCTCCTTCTCGAAGAACTTCCCGTCCGGATCGTGCACCCCCGGCGCCCACTCGTCCCCCAGCGCCTTGTGATGGAACGCCGGGTCGAACCCGTCCTTCCCGCTGACCCCGAACCCAGGCTCCCCAGCCCGCCACTCCGAACTGGCCGCCCCAGAAGACGACACCTGCTCGTGCGGCTGCGCTGCATCGGAGGCTTGCTGGTGCGGCTGCGGCGTGTCGGACGCCGGGCCGTGGTTCTGTCCCCGGTCGGACGGCTGCTCATGCGGCTGCCCACCGTACTGGGGCTGCTCGTGCGGCGGGCCGCCATACGGGGGCTGCCCATGCGGCTGGCCGCCGTACGGGGGTTGCTCGTGCGGTGGGCCGCCGTAGGGCGCGGGGTTGTTGGGTGGTGGGCCGCCGTACGTCGGAGGATCGTTCGGCGCCTGCCGAGCAGCCGGCCCGAAGTCCTGCGGGTTGCTGTGCTGGGGGTTGTACTGCGGGTGGTTGTACTGCGGACTGTGTTGCGGGTTGTACTGCGGGTTGTATTGCTGCGGCGGGTACTGCTGAGGGTCGTACGTCGGCTGCTGACCCTGCCGCGGGTCGTACCCCGCCTGCTCCGGGTTGTGACCCGTCGGCCCAAAGGTCCCCGGCTGCTCCGGGTCGTGACCGGTCGGGCCAAAACCACCCGGCGCGTTCGGGTACTGCTGCGGCCCCCGCGGGTCGTACTGCCCCGGCTGCTGACGCGGGTCATACCCAGGCTGCTGCCGCGGATCGTACCCACCGGGCTGCTGGCGCGGGTCGTAAGCAGGCTGCTGCGCCTGGCGCGGGTCGTACCCGCCGGGCTGCTGCCGCGGGTCATACCCAGGCTGCTGACGCGGGTCGTAGC
>DASSDE010000870.1:0-14182 GCA_035697365.1 Kribbella sp.
CCGCTGTCCTGGCGTGCGAGCGCGCTGAAGCCATGACACGTCTGGTCGACATGCTCGATGAGGCCACCGACGGTGTATACGGTGCGCGGGGTGGGATGGCTGAGCCGGTCATCGGTGTCCCTGTCAGGAGGTCGATCATCCGGCGACGGGCGGGCGCCAGGTCGATCACAATCTCCTCCATGGGTCAGCAGACGTGCTCTGGAGTGCTGCGCATCGATGGGCCGTGGATTCATCGCTTCCGGGCGACCGATTGTCGGTGACAGATCGGTGGGTCGGTATACATCTGGCATTACCGGCGCCTTGCAGGGCGAACTCTCTTCACGCTCGGTTGTGGCGGCCCGATCGGCGGCCGTCGCAGCCGAGTTGGTGCGATGACGAGCTGCACAGTCGAGGCCCTATCCGATGCTGCGGAACCGGCACGCTGAGTGCGAGGTGCTCGACCGGCTGTTGACGGCCGTTCGAGCAGGTCAGAGCCGGACATTGGTGGTGCGTGGCGAGCCTGGCGTGGGTAAGACCGGAGTACCTGGCGGCCCAGGCGTCGGACTGCCGGGTGGAGCGCGCCGCGGGCGTCCAGTCGGAGATGGGGGTGGCCTTTGCCGGGCTGCATCAGCTGTGCGCACCGATGCTGGATCGGCTCGGACGTTTGCCCGATCCGCAACGTGACGCGCTCCGCATCACGTTCGGGCTGGTAGCCGGGCGAGCCCCGGACCGGTTGCTGGTCGGCTTGGCCGTTCTTGGGCTACTCGCCGAGGTCGCCCGGGAGCAGCCACTGGTCTGCGTGGTCGATGACACACAGTGGCTCGATCGGGCCTCTGCACAGGTCTTTGCGTTCGTTGCGCGTACGACGTCATCCGCATGCTGTCCCGGGACGGGCGCCCGACCCCGCTGGGCGACGCTATCGCCCGCTGCGGGCGGATCTCCAAGTCCCTGCACATCCTGCGCCTGGCCGACGAGCCCGGCTACCGCAGACAGATCAAGGCGCAGGCCGATCTCCAGGAGGGCCGCTACTCCCTCGCCCGGAAGATCTTCCACGGCCGCTCAGGGCAGCTCTACCAGAGCTACCAGGACGGCATGGAGGACGAGATCGGCGCCCTGGGCCTGGTCCTCAACTGTTCAACATCAGGTACATGAACGCCGCGGTAGACCAGCTGCGGGCGGACGGCTTCGACGTCCACGGCGAGGACGTGGCCCGCCTCTCGCCGTTCGTCTGACACCACATCAACATGCTCGGCCGGTATTCCTTCCACCTGCCGAAGCTGCCGGCGGCATGCGCCCCTTCGTGATCCGGACGCTCCCGAGAACGAGTAACGCTCCAGGTCCTGTGCGGCGGTGCCGGCCACGCCCCGGCGTCCGGCCGTCTCCTTCTCGACGGCATCAACGCGTCATCGGATGCCGTCGGTAGTCGCCGGGGGGCATTCCCAGGACCCTCTTGAAGGCGACGCTGAGGGCGCTTTCGGATCCGTATCCCACGGAGTGGGCGATGGAGGCGAGTGTTCCACCGTCTTCCCGGAGCTGCCGGGCCGCGAGCTCGATGCGCCAGCGGGTGAGGTATTCCAGCGGTCCCTGGCCGACCGTGGCCTTGAAGCGGGCGGCCAGGGTGGACCGGGACACCGCGGCGGCGCCTGCCAGTTCGGCCACGGTCCACGAGCGCGCGGGGTCGCGATGCAGGGAGGTCAGGGCTGTGGCGACGACGGGATCTGCGAGGCCGGCCAGCCATCCGGACGCCGCGTGCGGCTCGCGTGCGAGGTGCACGCGCAGCATGTGGACGAGCATGACGACGGCGAGATGCTCCGCCACCAGGTTGGAGGCCATCGGCCGGTGCGTCCGCTCCTGGTCGATCGCGGTCATCGCCCACTGCACGGTCTCCGCGTGCCGGGTGCCAGCCGGGATGTGGACTACCGGGGGCAGTTGATCGAGCAGCAGTTCCTGGGCGCGGGTCCCGAAGGAGAAGCGGCCGCCGATGAGGAGCACGTCGTCGCCCTGGCCGGTCCTGGCGATTCCGCCCTCGGCCCGGGCGAACAGGGGGCCGGCATCGACAGGGACGGCCTGTGGATCGCTGCGGAGCGTGAAGGCGCGCCGGCGGGTGAGGAGGTAGCAGTCGCCCTGCGCCAGTTCGATCGGCTCGTCGGCCCCGTCGACTTCCAGCAGGCAGGAGCCGTGCCGGACGGTATTGAACTTCGCCCCGTCGGGGGCGTCGAACCGGACGGCCCACTGTCCGCCCGCCGCCAGGCTCGCGGACAGGTGACTGCGCGTCTCCAGCAGGGTCAGCACATCTTCGAGAGGATCCACGACCACCCACGGTTGGACGCTTGTTAAAGGAGTTTGGACTTTCCATTATAGAACATCCAGCCTGCTCGTATTAGCGTGGAGCTATGACGACGAACCGCGACGCCGTTTCCTCGCGACCACCCGAAGGTGCCGACCGATGACCGTCGCGTACCCGTCGGCAATCTGACCAGTTGGTCTCGTAGAGGTCTCAGGAGGAGTCATGTCCACGACGTCAGAGTTGAAGGTTCACCTCGACCGTGCGGTAGCACTGTTCGACCAGGCATGGAAGCAGGGCGACTGGCAGCCGTTCATCGATCAGTTCGCCGACGAGTTCGTGTTCGAGTTCCCCGCGGGCGAGAAGGCTGGACGTTGGCACGGCGCGGAAGCGGTCGCGAAGCGCGACGCATGGCGTCAGACGCACGAGCCCAGCGATCGGATCGTCGACATCGGCGAAGATCTCCGTCTGTACGACGGGCATTGGATCTCGTCTGCGACCACGGCAGGGGGACCCTCGGCGGACGCAACTATCAGGGCACAGAGACCGTCATGATGAAGGTCGACGACGAAGGACGCATCGTCGAGTACCGCGAGTTTCTGGGCGGGCTCGGCAGGTAGCCCGGGCCGGGGATACTTCGTGTCCGGCGGGTCCAGCTCTTGGCCACACACACGCTTGACCCAGGGCTGCCGACCGGCTCAGGCAGTGTGGCACCGACGCCCTCCACATTGCCTGGCAGCGGCCGCCCACGCGCTGCACGGACCCCCACGTTCAGGCCCAGGGTCTCCCCAGCCCGCGCGGAGGTCTCGTAGAGCATCCGCCACAAGGTCTTCTCACGCAGATGGATCTCGCGGCGGGCGACCAGCCGGTCGATGGTCATCTTCGAGCGGGCCGGGGGTCTCGGAGTCCGGCACCGCCAGTCGTTTCGCCCAGGCCGGCACCGCCGGAGCGCTGCGGCCGCATTCTCGGCACCAGGCGAGCCAGGACAGCACCGCCGCGCGGCGGGCGTTCCAGGTGTTGAAGGCCGCCGCCGAGCGCCGGGCAGGTCCGCTCGGGCAGGCGGAGCGCCGCCGCTGCTCTTCGACGGCTCAGCGAGCTGAGTCGTACAGCGCTCCAACGCATCAGCCGCCTGCCGTGGCCATGGCCCGGAGTGCGGCCGCGGTAGCGGCGTCGGCCGGGAAGAAGGTCTCGACCGCGATCTCGTCGAGGGTCACGTCTCGCGGTGAGCCGAACACCGTCATCGTGTACAGCAGCGCGAGGTCGCCGTAGTCCGAGGAGATCTGCATCGGCATCACGAGGTCACCCGCCGGACCCCCTCCTGTGTCCGAGGCGGCCACACCGTTCGGCACCGGGTAGCTCTCCAACTCGGCCAACAGCTCAACAAGGCCGGGCGCTGCCGTCCGCTCCAGCTGCCGGCGGACCCGACGCAGAACGTGGGCCCGCCACTGTGCGAGGTTGCGGATCCGCGTGGAGAGTCCGTCAGGGTGCAATGTCGCCCTCAGGACGTTGATCGGCGGAGTGGTGAGCTCCGGCGCAACGTCGCCGAGGAATGCGGACGCGGCACGGTTGGCGGCCAACAGCTCCCAGTGCACGTTCACGGCGAGTGCGGGGTTGGGCTCATGGCCGGCGAGTACGTACTCGACCGCGGCACGAGCTTCGCCGAGGTCGGCGAACGCGCGTTCGGCGTGCACCGGGGCGAAGCCGGCGGCCAGGTAGAACGCGTTGCGTTCACGGAGCGGAACGTCGAGCTCCTCGCAGAGCCGTCCGATCATCTCGCGGCTCGGGCTCGCGCGTCCCGTCTCGATGCAGCTCAGATGCCTGGCCGAGACGTTCGCCGCGAGCGACAGGTCCAGCTGCGAACGACGGCGACGTCCCCGCCAGCGGCGAACCAACGTCCCGACCGGTTCGGTGGCGGTCATGCCGCCAGGCTGCCGCGCAGGGCGGTTGCGTGGCAATGATCTCGGAGGTCATCGACAGGCGTCGACCGTGGCTCCACGCTCGATGGTGCGGTTGCGGCCGCGCAGAGCACCTTCGCAGAGGAGACGGCACATGACCGACACGACCGTGGCATCCAGCACTCGCAACGAGCAAGCCGTCGAGCGCTACATCGCGTTCTGGAATGCGGATACGGCGGGGGACCAGCGACGGCTCGCGTCGATGACCTTCATCGACGACGTGCAGTACACCGCGTTGATCGGCGTTCTGAGCGGACCGGCGGCTCTGATGGGCTTCCGTACACGGTTCGTCGACCACGTCGGCGCCGCGACGTTCCAGGCTCGGGAGAGCCCGCAGACCCACAACGATCGTGCCCGGCTGAAGTGGGAGATCCTCACAGGCGAGGGGGAGTCGTTCGCCACCGGAACCGATGTGATGGTGATCGATGCGGACGGGCTGATCAGTTCCGTCACCTCGTTCCTCGACCGTGCGCCCGAGGGTTTCGACCCACACGCCCAGCACTAGCCGATCCGGTTCAGGCCTGACGCAGGGGCCGTGCTTACGGGCCCGCACGGCCATCTCGAAGCTCGAATCCTGCCCCGATACCAGTGCGAAGGACCCTCAGGAGAATCTCCTGAGGGCCCTTCGCGTGATCACCCGAGGATCAGGCGACGTCGTAGCGGTCGAGGTTCATGACCTTGTCGAACGCGGCCACGAAGTCGCGCACGAACTTCTCCTTGGCGTCGTCGCACGCGTAGACCTCGGCGACGGCACGCAGCTCGGAGTTCGAGCCGAAGATGAGGTCGACACGGCTACCGGTCCACTTGACCTCGCCGGTGGCGCGGTCGCGGCCCTCGAAGGTGTCGTCGTCGCCCGCCACCGACTTCCACTCCATGCCCATGTCGAGCAGGTTCGTGAAAAAGTCGTTGGTCAGCGTGCCGGGCTTGTCGGTGAGGACGCCCACTGTGGACTGTCCGGTGTTCGCGCCCAGCACCCGCAGGCCGCCCACCAGAACGGTCATCTCCGGCGCGGTCAGGTTCAGCAGGTTCGCCCGGTCGACGAGCAGGTACTCGCCCGGCAGGCGGTGCCCCTTACCGCGGTAGTTGCGGAAACCGTCGGCGGTCGGCTCGAGGTACGAGAAGGAGTCCACATCGGTCTGCTCCTGCGACGCGTCGGTCCGTCCCGGGGTGAACGGCACCTGGACGTCGTGGCCGGCATCCTTCGCGGCCTTCTCCACCGCAGCGGCGCCGCCGAGCACGACCAGGTCGGCGATCGAGACCCGCTTGCCGCCGGTCGCGGAGGAGTTGAACTCCTGCTGGATGCTCTCCAGCGCGCGCAGCACCTGCGCCAGCTGGTCGGGGTCGTTGACCTCCCAGTCGCGCTGCGGCTCGAGGCGGATGCGCCCGCCGTTCGCCCCGCCGCGCTTGTCGCTGCCGCGGAACGTCGAGGCCGACGCCCACGCGGCGGAGACGAGCTGCGAGACCGACAGGCCCGAGTCGAGGATCTTCTGCTTGAGCGCGGCGACGTCGGCGGCGTCGACCAGCTCGTGGTCCACGGCCGGGACCGGGTCCTGCCAGAGCAGCTCCTCCTGCGGGACCAGCGGGCCGAGGTAGCGCTGGATCGGGCCCATGTCGCGGTGCGTCAGCTTGTACCAGGCCCGGGCGAACGCGTCCGCGAACTGGTCGGGGTTCTGGTGGAAACGCCGCGAGATCTGCTCGTAGACCGGGTCGGCCCGCAGCGCGATGTCCGCCGTGAGCATCGTCGGGGGACGGTTGAGCGTGCCGTCCTCCGGGTCGGGGACGGTGTTGGCGCCCGCGCCGTCCTTCGCCACCCACTGGTAGGCCCCGGCGGGGCTCTTGGTCAGCTCCCACTCGTAGCCGAACAGGCTGTCGAAGAAGCCGTTGCTCCACTGCGTCGGGGTGGTCGTCCAGGTGACCTCGAGGCCGCTGGTGATCACGTCCCGGCCCTTGCCGGTGCCGAAGCTCTGCTTCCAGCCCAGGCCCTGCTCCTCGATGGGGGCGCCCTCGGGTTCCGCTCCGACGTACTTGTCCGGGTCGGCCGCCCCGTGCGTCTTGCCGAAGGTGTGCCCGCCGGCGATCAGAGCGACGGTCTCCTCGTCGTTCATCGCCATCCGGGCGAACGTCTCGCGGATGTCGCGCGCCGAGCCCAGTGGGTCCGGGTTGCCGTTCGGGCCCTCCGGGTTGACGTAGATGAGGCCCATCTGGACGGCACCGAGCGGCTTCTCGAGCTCCCGGTCACCGGTGTAGCGCTCGTCTCCGAGCCAGGTGCGTTCCGGTCCCCAGTAGACGTCCTCGTCCGGCTCCCAGACGTCGGCGCGGCCGCCGGCGAAGCCGAACGTCGTGACGCCCATGGTCTCCAGGGCGCGGTTGCCCGTGAAGATCATCAGGTCGGCCCACGAGATCTTGCGGCCGTACTTCTTCTTGACCGGCCACAGCAGCCGGCGCGCCTTGTCGAGGTTGCCGTTGTCCGGCCAGCTGTTGATCGGGGCGAAGCGCTGCATGCCGGAGCCCGCACCACCGCGGCCGTCGTCGACGCGGTACGTGCCCGCGCTGTGCCACGCCATCCGGATCATGAACGGCCCGTAGTGTCCGAAGTCGGCAGGCCACCAGTCCTGCGACGTCGTGAGCACCGCGTCGACGTCCTTGGCCAGCTCGTTCAGGTCGACGGTCTGGAACTCCGCGGCGTAGTCGAAGTCGGGGTCCATCGGGTTGGCGACGTCGGAGTGCTTGCGGAGGATCTTCAGGTTGAGCCGGTTCGGCCACCAGTCGGTGTTGCCCGCGCCTTCGGTCGGGTGCCCGAGGCGTCCGGCGTGGACCGGACAGCCCTCTGCCTCCTCCACGTTGAGCTTGCTCTCGACAGTGACGTGCTCGTCAGACAAGGGACTTCCTTCCGGGATCACAGAGTGGGCGCTGCGGTGGAGCAGTCGGGGCACAGGCCCCGGTAGATGACCTCGGCCTCGTCGATCGCGAAGCCGTGGTCATCGGACGCGGTCAAGCAAGGAGTAGTGCCGACGGCGCAATCGACATCGGCGATGGCACCGCACGACCGGCACACGACGTGGTGGTGGTTGTCCCCGACCCGCGCCTCGTAGCGCACCAAGGAGCCCGGCGGCTGGATGCGCCGCACCAGGCCCGCGGTGGTCAGCGCGCTCAACACGTCGTAGACGGCTTGATGGGACACCTCACCGAGATCGTCACGGACGATTCCGATGATCGAGGCGGTGTCGGCGTGCGGATGATCATGGACCGCGGAGAGCACCGCTACCCGAGGGCGCGTCACACGCAGAGCGGCCCCGCGCAACATGCGCTCGAAGTCCAAGGTCGTTGGCACACACCGGAGTGTGGCCTAGTTTCTTGAATAGTTCAAGAATCGGGCGCGTGTCGGCTCGAGGCCTCGTGGTCGTCCGGGCGGAGAACGCGAGGTGACTGCAAGGGACGCCGAAGGCACGGGGAACCCAGGCTCGCAGATCACGGCGGTGATCCCCGGAGGGTCAAGCGCAGGGGTTGATCCTCACAGGCTCGGGAGCAGGCCCACCGCTGCCAGCGCTGAGGGGAGGGCGACCAGGAGCGCGCCGAGCACGAGCAGCGCGCCGAGTACGCCGAGCACCGCGTGGCTCAGCCTGGCGTGCGTGCGGCGCGAGTAGGTCACGGCGAGCGCGCCGTATCCGGCCGCCCCGGCCAGGAAGAACATGATGTATGCGAGCGAACGCATCTCGATTCTGCCCGGGTCGGAGACCACCATGCCGGCCAGTTCGACGACGCTGCCCGCCGAATACAGACCGAGCAGCGCGAACGCTCCCCAGACGAGCACCGCACGCGCAGCAGTCGGGGGCCGCGCGATCACCGACCGGACCGCGACGATGGCGCCGAGCAGCTTGAGGGCCACGACGATCCAGTCCATCACTGCGAGACCAGCGGCCATGTCGGCGTAGGGACCACTCGCGAACCGCCCGGTGACCTGGAAGGCGATGTTCACCGCGGCGAACCCGAGGCACCAGACGGCCATCACCCAGGCCAGCGCGCGGATCGGCTGCGACGCCCTGGCCGGTACCGGCGTCGTCACCTCATGAGCTGCGTTCGACGTCACGGGTAGGACGATCCGCCGGTGCGCGGCGTGAGACCTCCCCCGCGGGAGGGAAACGATCCCTCCACGCGGGGGGAGTCGATCAGAAATGTGAGGCGCGGTGCCGCACCAGCCGTGCGACATCCGGCCGTGCGGAGCTCAGCGGCAGGTCTCGCCGTCGAGCACCTGTCGCAGCAGATCCGCATGACCGTTGTGCCTCGAGTACTCGCTGATCAGGTGCACGTAGACCATCCGCAAGGACATCGGGTCGCCGCGGAAGTCGATCTCGTGGGTGAACGGAACCCCTGCGACCGCCTCGTCAGCCAGCCGCCACTCCTCGCGCAGGGCCTGCACTTCCTGTTCGGCGCGTGACGGGTCGACCTGGTGGAAGTCGGTGTCGTCGCCCGGGCCGCCGTGCAGCGGCGGTATGTCCTGCCCGGCCGCGCGCTGCCTGAGCCAGATCCGTTCGACCTTGGCCAGGTGACGAACCAGCCCCAGCAGCGACAAGGTCGACGGCGGTACCGGGCGCGCGGCGAGCTGCTCAGCGGTCAGGCCGGCGCACACGTTGAGCAACGTCGCGCGCTGTCCGGCCAGGCAGCCCTCCAGGATGGGCCGATCCTCGCCCGTCAGCGGCCCGTCGACCGGCGAGGGAGCCGGAGATGTCCAGGTGGTCACCGCTGGATCTTGTCACCACACCCGGAGGGAGCCTGGCCGGCTCAGTAGCGGACTGCGCTCTCCTTGAGCAGGGGAGTCATCTCGGAGGGAACACCGTCCACCGTCGCTCCGGCGAAGGCGAGATCGAGCGCGAGCTTCGCGTAGTCGGCGGGGAAGTTCAGCCTCGGAGTCGACACCTCGTCGAGGGCTTCGGTCTGGGATTCGGTCAGTCGTACGTCGATGGCGTCGAGGTTGGTCGTCAACTGGTCCATCCGGCGCGCGCCGATCAGTGTCGACGTGACGCCGGGTCGGTTGTGAACCCAGGACAGGGCCGCGGCGGCCGGCGAGACACCGGCCTCAGCGGCGACTGTCTCCAGGACGTCGATGACGTCGTAGTCCGCTTCCGCCGGTTCGCCGACCAAGCTGGTACGCAGCGCGTCGACGGCGCCGGTGCGCTTGCGGGAGAACTTCCCGGAGAGGAAGCCGCTGCGCAGCGGGCTCCACGGCATCACGCCCAGGCCCAACTGCTGCGCCATTGCGATGTACTCACCCTCGACGGTACGGGCGAGCAGCGAGTATTCGACCTGCAGCGCGATCGCCGGGCTCCAGCCGCGGAAGTCGGCGATCATCTGGGCCTCGGTGACCTTCCACGCCGGCAGGTCCGACAGCCCGACGTAGCGGATCTTCCCCGCCGTGACCAGGTCGTCGAGGGCGCGCATGGTCTCCTCGATCGGCGCGGTGCGGTCCCAGTTGTGCAGCCAGTAGATGTCGATGTAGTCCATCCGCAGGCGCCGCAACGACTCCTCGGCCTGCTGACCGATCGCCTTGCGGCCGGCGCCGCCGCCGTTGGGGTCGCCGGGCCAGAGACTGCCGAGGAACTTGGTGCCGATCACCACCCGGTCGCGCTGCCCGGGCCGGGCGGCGAAGAAGTCGCCGACGATCTTCTCGGAATGGCCGTTGGTGTAGATGTTCGCGGTGTCGATGAAGTTGCCGCCGCGGCCGAGGTACTCGCTCATCATCGAGTCGGCTTCCTCGGGCGTGCAGCCCCAGCCGTTGTCCTCGCCGAACGTCATGGCGCCGAGCGTGAACGGGCTGACCCGCAGCCCGGACCGGCCGAGGGAGACATAGGAGTCGAGTGGCATGGCTCAAGTACAGACCGCGTGGGGCAGCAGGAGGTAGGCCGATGCTTCCAATCTCTTGCCTGATCCTGCCAATCTTGGAAGCATCGGGCGAATGAGCCTTTTCCCCGAGCTGCAGCGGCTGCTGCACCGGCACGTCGACCAGACGTTGCTGCCGTCGGTGGTGGTGAAGGCATCGGAGACGGTGACCGAACCCATGCCTGCCGTCACCGACCCGGTCTTCGCCCTGATCGCGCAGGGCGCGAAGCGGGCGATCGTCGGCGACACCGTATACGACTACAAAGCGGGCGAATACCTCGTGGTCTCGCTCGAGCTGCCGGTGACCGCTCACGTCAGCGAGGCGCCGTACGTTGCGCTCGGGCTGCGACTGGAGCCTGCCTTGATCGCCGGTCTGCTGTTGGAGGCGGCCGGTGATCGCAGCACGGCCGACACGCCGGGCATCGCGGTCAACACAGCCTCGGAGGAATTGCTCGATCCTGTCGTCCGGTTGATACGACTGCTGGACCGCCCGGCCGACCTGCCGGTGCTGGGCGCGGCGATCGAACGGGAGATCGTCTGGCGGCTGATCACCGGCGAGCAGGGCGCTATGGTCCGGCAGATCGGCCTGGCGGACAGCCGCCTGGCACAGATCAGCCGGGCGATCCGCTGGATCCGACAGAACTACGCCGACCCGTTCCGCGTCGAGGACGCCTCCCGCGTCGCCGGGATGAGCGTGACCTCGTTCCACCGCCATTTCCGCGCGGTCACCACGATGACGCCGATCCAGTACCAGAAGCAGATCAGGCTGCAGGAGGCGCGAGCCCGGCTGATCGCCGAGCCGCACGACGTCGCCGGGGTCGGGTACGCAGTGGGCTACGGGAGCCCGTCGCAGTTCAGCCGGGAGTACCGCCGGATGTTCGGCGCACCGCCCGGCGCCGACGCGGCCCGCCTCCATGGCATGCCGCGGACCGACCCGGTAGGAGTCTGAACGGGCAGGAGGCGCGCCGGGTCGGCGTGCCCGATGCCGGCCACGGCTCGGCTACAGGTGCAACGCGGTGACCTGCCAGCGGCCGTCACCGAGCAGCACCAGGCGCTCGTTGTGGAACTGGTCGAGCGTGCTCCGGTGCCCGACGCTGACGAGGACGCAATCCGGTAGCTCGTCGCGCAGCAGCGCGTACAGGGTGCGTTCGAGGCCCTCGTCGAGCGCCGACGTGGCCTCGTCGAGAAAGGCCACCCGGGGACGCATGATCAGGATGCGGGCGAACCCGAGTCGCTGCTGCTCGCCGGGAGAGAGCTCGCGGGCCCAGTCGACGTCGTCGCCGAGCCGGTCGGCGAGATGGGGGAGCTGCACCTGACGTAGCACCCGGACTGCTTGCTCGTCGTCGATCCGGTCCGCCGGCTGCGGGTAGGCCAGCGCCGTGCACAGCCCGCCGAGCGGCACGTACGGCTGCTGGGACAGGAACAGGGCGCCGTCGCCGAGCGGACGGCGTACGGCGCCCGTGGCGTAGGGCCACAGGTCGGCCATGCTGCGCAGCAGGGTGGTCTTCCCGCTGCCGGACGCTCCGGTGACCAGCAGCGCGTCGCCCGCGGTCAGCGTCAGATCGAGTGCGTCGACCAAGGTCCGGTCGTCGGGCAGGCGCACGGTGAGGTCGTGTACTTCCAGGCCGTCCCCGTCCTCGAGCCACACCGACGGCAGCGCGCGGGCCTCGGCGTCGGCGTCGAGCAGGCCGGTCAGGCGGTCGAGAACAGCGCGGTAGCTCGCGAACTGGTCGTAGGCGTTGCGGAAGAACGACAGGGAGTCGTGCACCTGCCCGAAGGCAGTGGCGGTCTGCTGGACGTCGCCGAGCGTGACCTGCCCGGCGAAGTAGCGCGGAGCCTGGATGAGCACAGGGGCCACCTCTGCCGCTTGGCTGATGGCCAGGTTGAGGCCCTGGAACTTCAGGGTCCGCATCACGATCGCCCACATGTTGTCGATCACGGGGCGGAAGCGTGACGACAGGGTGTTGCCCTCGACCTCCTCGCCACGGTGGAAGGCGACGTTCTCCGAGTTGTCCCGCAGGCGCACCAGGGCGTAGCGGAACGAGGCGTTGAACCCCTCGTTGAGGAAGTTCAGCCGGATCAGCGGGCGCCCGACGCGGAACGCGATCACCGAGGCGATGATCACGTAGACGTACGCGATGAACGTCATCGCTCGGGGGATCTCGGTCCCGAAGATCGTCAATGGCCCGGAGAGCTGCCAGAGGATGATCGTGAACGACACCAGCGACACCAATGCCCCGACTGCGCCGACGGCGAGTGTCGCGGAGTCGTCGGGGAACGATGCGACGTCCTCCTGGATGCGCTGATCCGGGTTGTCCACTGCCGAACGGGTGAACCGGCCGCGGTGATAGGCCTGATCGCCGAGCCAGTCACCGACGATGCGGTCGTTGAGCCACACACGCCAGCGGATGACGATCAGCTGCTGGGTGAAATAGCTGAGCAGCACCTGCACGACGTAGATCGTGGCGAGGATGGCGAATATGCCCAGAAAACGGGCGAAGGCCCCGGCGTCGAGTCGTTGCAGGGCGGTGTACATGCCGTTCGACTGGTACGAGAGCAGGACGTTGAGGCGTACCGAGGTGATGGTCAGCAGTAACAGGAGGAGCACGCTGAGCAGTGGGCGCCACCCGGCCTCGCCTCGCGGCGAGAAGTAGGGATATGCGAGACGCCGGAACTGTCGGCCCCACACCGTGATGCGGGTGACAAGTGCGGCAATCATGGCACAACCGATTGCCGTCGCAACGAAGACTCCGGCAATCCACATGATGCTGGTGGACCACTCGGTCGACCAGTTCAACCCATCGCTCACACCGGCCTCCCGGTAAACCGACCCTACGCGGGCGGCGCACGTATCTGCCGGGGACCGTGATGTGTTCCACTCGAATTGCATCGGAAGATTGCCCGGCGGGTTGCCGGGCGCGTCCTGCGCGCCACTGATCGACCTTTTCGACCATTCGCGCTGGTCGGGACCCGGCAGCGCGGCATACGTATTCGTTTCACCGGCCCGGATTCGTACGCGCGACATCGCGGAATGTTGCCGGCCTGACAGATGGCGGAAGCCCATCCGCGATCGGGGTCGCTGCCGGGTACCTGCCGCAAGGAACGTCCACAGGCGGCGATGACTCTGGGCCAGGGCCGTGGTCTACATGCTGACCCAGGACGAGTGCGACCCGACCGAACAGGACAGCACCCATGAGCGAGCAGCCCGCCGGCCGCATCACCGGCATCCACACGATCGGTGTCCCGGTCACCGACCAGGACAAGGCCATCGGCTTCTACGTCGACACCCTCGGCTTCGAGAAGCGCATGGACATGCCGCTTCCGCAGCTCGGCTCCCGCTGGATCGAGGTTGCGCCGGCAGGTGGGGCGGTGTCGATCGCGCTCGTCCGAGCACACGACGGCCTGCCCAGCGGTGGCGAGTGCGGCGTCCGGTTCACCACACCGGATGCGGCCGCGCTGCACGCGGAGCTGACGGCCGCCGGTGTGGACGTCGACGAACTCCTGAACTGGCCGGGCGTCCCGCCGATGTTCGCGTTCCGCGACCAGGACGGCAACGGTATGGAGATCGTCCAGGACGTGGCTGCGCAGTAGGTCTCGACCTGTGGGGCGCAGTGGCGTCACCGCGGCGCGTAACGCTCCACGAGCTCGGCGCCGAGACGCGCGAGCTCGGCCATGACGGACTCGGGTTCGATGACCTCGACGAGGGCGCCCCAGCCGGCGAGCTCCTGTGCGATCGACACGGCCATCGGCGCTGCGACGCGTACACGGACGCGCCCGTCGTCGCGGGTCGCCAGGGGCTCGCAGTGCCGGCCGAACCGGTCGCGCAGGACCGGTACCAGGTGTGCGGAGATGAGCAGTGTCGCCGAGAGGAGCGAACGGCGCTGCTCGACCTCGTCGACCACCCGTTCCCACTCGCGCGACAGATCGAAGTCGGCCGGGCGCTTGGCGGCCACGTCGGTCACGGTCATCTCGGCGATCCGGTCGACGCGGAACGTCCGCTGTCCCTTCTCTGTGCCGGCAACGAGGTACCAGACGTCGTCCTTGTCGACCAGACCCCACGGATCGACGACGCGGCGCGTCCGGTGGTGGG
>DASSDE010000871.1:0-5452 GCA_035697365.1 Kribbella sp.
ATCCCGATCTCGCCCTTGATCCCATGCGCCCGGCCGATCTGGCCGACATTCACCAGCACCGCAGTTCCTCTCGAAAAGCCCTAATAGCAACGGCACAGTCTAGAGGTCCGTTTGGAGGGTGATGCTCTTCGGGACGAAGCCGTGCCGGCGGTAGAACCGTTGCGCCGCCTCGTTCGCCGCGTAGGCGCTCACCGTGACAAAGGCCGCCCGCCGCTCACGGGCCCACGCCAGGAACCGCTCGGTGAGCAGCCCGCCGATGCCCTGACCACGGACGTCCTCCATGACGTAGATGCTCTCGAGCACGGCAGCGAGGCTCGCGCGGGTCGGGGTGGGGTCACTCAGGCGGCCGACCAGATGGCCGACCCCGCGGTCCTGGTCGTCGTATGCCACCAACTGCAGCCAGGCGGGATCGCCGACCAGGGCGCCGTACCTCTCGAACCCCTCGCGCTGCGGCCAGGTGATGTCGGTGAACCGGTCGTGCCGGCCGGCATCGTCGCGGAAGAGGTTGGTGACCGACTCGACCAACTGGTTCACATCAGCGGCGGTGGCGACCCGAATCGTAGGCATGGCGCCGAAAGTAGCTCACCGGCAGACCGCGGGTCTGCACCCGGCAGCCTCAGAACGGCGCGAAGGCCGCGTTCCTTGGGGGAACGCGGCCTTCGGGTGAGTCGGGTCAGCGCCGGGGGCGCTTGTTGAACTCGTCGACGAAGTCGATGCGCAGCGAGGACTCGGAGCTGAGGGCACCGACGACGGTCCGGATGGCGGTGGCGGTCCGGCCGTTGCGGCCGATCACCTTGCCGATGTCGTCGGCGTGGACGTGCACCTCGAGGGTGCGGCCGCGCCGCAGGTTCCGGGACCGGACGCTGACGTCGTCAGGGTTGTCCACGATGCCTCGGACCAGGTGCTCGAGCGCCTCGGTCTCCATCATCGTCAGGCCTCGGTGGTCTCGGCCGCAGCCTCGTCGGCCTTCTTGGCCTCGTCAGCCTTCGGCGCCTCGGTCTTGGGGGCGTCGGTCTTGGGGGCGTCGGCCTTGGGGGCGTCGGTCTTCGGGGCGTCGTCGGCCTTCGCGTCAGCCTTGGTGTCGGCCTTCGCGTCCGCGGCGTCGTCCTTCTTCTCGGCCTTCTTGGCCGACTTCTTCGCGGTGACGGCCTCGGTCTTCAGCGAGCCGTGGGCCTCGGCCAGCGCCTCGTTGAAGATCTCCTGCTTGTCCCGCTTCGGCTCCGCGACCCGCAGCGGCGCCGGGGCGTCCAGGCCCTTGAACTTCTGCCAGTCGCCGGAGGCCTTGAAGATCGCCTCGACGGCCTCGCTGGCCTGCGCACCGACGCCCAGCCAGTACTGCGCCCGGTCGGAGTCGACGCGGATGAACGACGGCTCGGTCTTCGGGTTGTAGATCCCGATCTCCTCGATCGCCCGGCCGTCCCGCTTGGCGCGGGCGTCCATGACGACGATGCGGTAGTGCGGGGTGCGCTTCTTGCCGATGCGCTTCAAACGGATCTTGACTGCCACTTTTGGGTGGTCTCCCTTGGAAATTACAGACTGGGTGAGCAACACAGCGCGTCGTGGGGACAACGACCGAGTACTCGAACGGGCCGCATCAGGAGCGTGGAGTTAGAGGGCTGCACGAAACCTGGACGGACTCAGCCTGACATTCTGCCAGATCCCACGGCGACAACCAATTCCCCCGGTCTGCGAGACGGTCAGTGCTTGACGAACTGGCTGAGGCCAGGCAGCTCGGCGGCGTACGTGTCGAGGAGTTGGTGTGCCACCGTGACCGAGTCGACGAGCGGATGCAGTGCAAACGCGCGCTGGGCCGCCGCCCGCGAACCGGAGATCGCGGCCTGGATCGTCGTACGTTCCACTGCCTTCACCGAACACACCAGTCCGGCCTGATCATCGCTCAGCTGTGACACCGTCACCGGAACGGCCCCGTTCGCGTCCACGGTGCACGGGACCTCGACCACGGCGTCGTCGTCCAGGTGCCGCAGTACGCCCCGGTTGCGGACGTTGAGGATCAGCGAGGCGCGCTCGTTGTGCCCGATCGCCCGCATGAGCGACAGTGCGACCTGCTCGTACCCGCCGGCCGCCATGTCGCGCTCGTCGCGCTCTCCCGCGTCGGCGACCTCACGGCTTTCCACCATGTACGTCGCCTCGCGCTCGGCCCGCGTCTTCCGCCACAGCTCCAGTGCTTGATCCGGATGGGCACCGGTGTCCGCGTAGAACGTGGACTGCTGCTCCAGCAGGAACGCACCACGTGTCTGCCGCACAGCCTGTACGGCAGCAAGCGTCTCGCGCGCGAAGTAGTAGTAGTGCAGGTACTCGTTCGGAATGGAGCCGATCGAGCGCAGCCAGTCCGCACCGAACAGACGGCCTTCCTCGAACGAGCTCAGTGCGTCCGGCGACTGCAGGAGCTCCGGGAGCCGATCCACGCCGCCGGACCGGAGGCCCCGGAGCCAGCCGAGGTGGTTGAGGCCCGCGTAGTCGTAGAACGCGGTCGCCGGATCCACGCCCAGCGCCAACGCAGCACGGCGGCCCAGGCCGGACGGTGAGTCGCAGATGCCGATGACCCGATCGCCCAGGAACGGGATCATCGCTTCGGTGACCATGCCCGCCGGGTTGGTGAAGTTGATCGTCCAGGCGTCCGGGGCGACCGCCGCGATCCGTTGAGCGATCTGCCGTACGACTGGGAGCGTCCGGAGGCCGTACGCGATCCCGCCTGCTCCGACCGTCTCCTGGCCGAGCACTCCGAGGTCCAGGGCGACCCGCTCGTCGAGCGTACGGCCGCTGAGCCCGCCCACCCGGATGGCGGAGAAGATGAAGTCGGCACCGCGCAGAGCCTCGTCGAGGTCGGTCGTCTCGGTCACCACCGGAGCCGCGAGACCACCCAGCTCGGCCGAGGCAGCGGCCGCCTGCTGGTGGAGAACGGCACCGATCGCCGCGAGGCGGGTCCGATCGGTGTCGTAGAGCACCACCTCGGTGATCCGTCCGGCGCCGTGGTCGCCGAGCAACGCGTGGTAAACGAGCGGGACCCGGAAACCGCCCCCACCGAGAATCGTCAGCCGCACAGCACTACCCCCTGGATCCGTCTGCTCACGCGCACACCTTTCGCTGCCACAGCAACACAGGCCGACCGTACCCTCCTTGGCCGCTGCCGCGCTGCGCCCGGCTGATCCTCAAGGGCGCGACTGGACGCGCTGCACGCGACTGACAACGGCTACGCCGATCAGCAGATTGCCGAACAGCGCGGACAGGAAGGCGGCTGGTGAGTCGCCGCTGGTGAGCGCGGGCACGGCAGCGACGACACTGATCAGGACGTACGTGGTTGCGGCCGCGACGAGCCACGTCCGAGCCGTGGTCGCGGCAAGCGCGAGCCAGCCCAGCGCGAGTGGAACGACCGGCTCGACGACCGCCAGCCCGGTGACGTCGAAGAACGAGAGGCCGTCGTTCGGGTGTTCGATCAACGAGCTGATCAGCAACAAGATGCCTCCGGCAACTACCAGCCCGGCGGCGATCGGCGGCACCGGCAGGAGTGGCCAGCGCCCGGGCCACAGCCGGACGAGGAGCAGCGCGACCAGTACGCCGGCGGTCAGGGTCACGGCGATCCAGGTGCCGGTCCCGTCCCAGGCGAGGCCGGCGGCGAGGATCAGGAGGCCGCTCGCGAGGACGTACGCGGCACCTCCGACCGCGACACCGAGTGCGATCTGTCCTACGCGGCGTGCGGCCAGGGCTGCCAGCAACACACCGTACGACGACAGCATCACCGGATCACCCCAGCTGCGGTAGACGACCCATCCGGTGTTGTCGTGGTCGTACCAGAGGGATCTGTAGCCGTTGCCCGGTCGGCCCAGGACGATCCACGTCGCGGCACCCGCGATCAGTACGCCGATCAGCCACCACGGCGCAACCACCTTCACCGACTCGGCGATCTTGGAGGAAGCGGTGGGCTCGGACGCCACGGGGCTGGACAGGGTGGTGGGCATGGATGCGGCGGCGGGTCTGGACGGGAGGGTGGGCTTGGAGGCGGTAGTGGGCTTCGAGGGGGCGGTGGGACTGGTGGTGAGGTGGATGGGGACGGTGTGTTCGCCGAGCGGTCCCGACAGCGTGACGACGGCCTCGTGGTCCCCCGGCGGCGGTTCCTTCGCGTGGACGCGGATCGTTCGATCGTCCCGCTCGAGCTGGAGCCAGGACGTACTCGCGGACGCCGACGCGGTCAGCGCCAACGGCGACCCGGCGAGTTGCAGCTCCCCCGCCGTACCCTCGGTCAGCTCCAAGACCTCAGGCGTGATGTGCCGCGTGGCCGTCGCAAGTGCGTCGGCGGCGGCTTCCGAGACCTTCCGGCTGTCGTCACCGACCATCCGCTGCAGCGCTTGCCACGCGGCGTACGCCTGCGCGAGCTCCGCGTCGGACAAGCGCTCGCGCAGATAGTCGACGACACCGAACCTTGCCGCCGGCAACGGGCTTTCCATGGCCTGGACCAGCTCCGGCGCCAGTCGCGCCGCAGTGACCCGGCGGACCTTGCTGCGGGCGATCAGCAACTCTCCCTGGGAGCCGAACGTCCACATCTGTGGGTTCTGGTTGGGGGTCACGCGATGCACGCGGTCGGCGACGAAGCCGACCAGTTCGGTCAGGCCGACCCAGCCGTCCCCGTCCCGATCCGCTTCGCCGGTCGTCAGTCCGTCCACGACCGCGCCGGTGAACACCGAGGGGGCCGGCGTCGCGTCGCTCGCCAGCCGGCTGCCCTCGAACGCGTACTCCATCGCGCTCGATGCGGTGATCACCACCCGGCCACGTCCGCCGCCGACCTCCGCCTGCCGGGCGAACGCGTCCTGGACCTGTGCTTCGCCGGCCGCGCGGACGACCATCCCGCGCGGGAACGCGCCGCCGTAGCAACAGTCCAGGAACAAGGCGATCCGCTGTGCGCGGCTGTCCGCCATCTGCCGGTTCACGAAGTCCGCCGGCACTGCGGTCGATGCGAGCCGGTTCGGCTTGGTGTCCGCGACCGCCAGGTACAGTTCGCCGGCCGAGTTCTTCAGTCCGTGGCAGGAGAAGTGCAGCAACAGCAGGTCTTCGGGGCGACGGTCCGCGAAGAAGTCCTCGACGGCGTACCGGATGTCCTGTGCCGACGCGTTCCGCACCACCTGCACCTCGAAGCCGCCGACCGACGGATCAGCCAGTACGTCGGCCAGCGCGGTCGCGTCCTGCGCCGGAGCGACCAGCTGCCTCAGGCCGGGATCGTCGTACCGATCGTTCGCGACGACGAGCGCGACCCGCGAGCCGTCCATCTCACCCGTCCGCCCCGTGCCGTCGTACGAATGCGTCGACCAGCTGCTGCTGTACGTCGGTGCTCGTACGGGTCAACTCGATCACGTCACCGTTGATGGTGAGCTTCACGGTCCGCCCGTCGCCGACCCTGCCGAGCCACTCCCGTACGACAGCGACGACGGACCCGAGCACT
>DASSDE010000872.1:0-3079 GCA_035697365.1 Kribbella sp.
CGAGGGAGCGGTAGGCCTCGAAGTCCCATTCGTCGTAGAACTGGTCGCCAGTGGTTCGGCGCGGGAAGTCGGCGTGTTCAACCGCGTACTGCTCGAGGTCCCAGTCGAGCTGGCCGGCCAGGACTGCCTTCACGAAGAAGATCTCGGTCCGGTACGGCTGCTCTTCACCGTCCTCGCCCTCCTCAGCTCCCTCTGCACTCTTATCCTTCTCTTCGTCCTCGAGCGGATGGATGGCAATGCCGTAGACCCAGGCGCGGTCGGCGCGCGGCTTGCTGCCGCGGAGCATCGGCGCCGGGTCGATGTGCACCTCGATGCCATGGTCCATTCGGGCCGTCGCGATCGCTTCGGCGAGCGCGGTGAAGCGGTCCTCGGCGTCGTTCGAGGCGTCGATGACGATCACCTGAGCCGGCCGGCGACGGAGCGCCTCGACCAGCCCGAGGTTGTCGTAGTGCCCGCCATCGGTCACGTAGATCCGGCGCTCGTACATCGACGGCGACCCGACCGCCTCGCGCAGCAGCCGGTACGGACCAGGCTTGTCGATCACGCTCCCGACGTACCGCCGTACCTTCGCGACGAGCCCGTGCTGCTCCGGGAAGGCTGGCTCGGCGCGGTTGTTCCAGTACGGGTTCGGCAGCCAGACCCCGAGGCGCGCATTCAGTACGGCAAGCAGCAGCCGGACCGGCCGCGTCCTCGCGCTCACCCGTCCGGTGAGCGGGCTGAGCGCGGCGCCGCTGATCGCCATCGCCGCCGGGACCGTCACCTCACGCTTGAGGACGTCGGCCTCGCGCTCGTAGTCGGCTGTGTCGCGCCGCCCGCCGTCCGGCAGTGAGCGATCGCCGACGATGCCGATCTGCGCGGCGTCGAACACGAACGGCACGCAGTCCCGCTGCGTGGGCACGAAGTCCGGATCGTCCACGTTCGCGACGCCCGCGATGACCAGCTGTGGACCGCCGTCGACCGGCTTCGCCCAGTCCGAGTACCGCAGGCGCAGGTGGTAGTCGAGCGCGGCCGCGGCGCCGTTGTCCTGCCGCTTCACCAGGAATGCCCGCGACAACCGCTCACGATAGAAGGAGTGCAACGAGGTACGGTTCGCGTCCGTGAGGACCTTGATGGCCAGCGCGATCACTGCCAGGACGAGCGCGACGTGCCAGTCCTCCTGGTACGCCGGATCGGTCGCGTAGCCGCCCGTCCATCGCAGCAGGACGACGATCGCGGCGATCACGATGATCGCGCTGCCGGCCCATGGCGCGAGCTTGGTCCGGGCGAACACCAGCAGCCGCGCGCGCAGTCCGGTCGCCGTCTTGCCCTCGACGCTCAGCCCGTTCCACACCGACCTGCCGAGCCCGATCAGTACGACAACCAGCGCACTGAACGACGCAACGCCCTGCTTCGTTGGATCGACCAACGCCAAGAGCAGCGCCGGCAAACTCGGCTGATCCGAGGATCCGTCGGGGAGTTTCCCCAGCAGGTAGAGGCCTCCCGGCAGGCCGAGCAACAGCACCGCGACGGGTACGCCGTAGAGCAGGGTCACGTTGCCGATCGTCGTGAGGATCGTCCGGACCAGGTCGGGCATCCGTGCCCAACGGTCCCAGACCTTCTCGATCAGGAACATCAAGGCGCTGACGGCGAGCAGACACACGGACAGGGCGAGGAAGGACCACGACCCGTTCGGTCGCCAGTCCACGTGAAGGCCCGCCGTGATCACGTGCCGGTCGGCCAGGAACCAGCCGAGCACCCAGGCGATCGCCCGCAGCACGATGCCGATCAGCAGCAGGTTCACCACCAGGCCGAACAACACCGACAGCGCGGCGCGGAACATCGCGCGGCCGCCGGACAACAGGTAGCGCGTCTGCCGGCGCAGTCGGGCCAGCTCGGGCGATCCCGGTGCGAACGGGTCCGGGCAGGTCCGTCGCAGTACGTGGAAGGCGGCCGCCATGTAGCCGCCACCGCTGACGCCGATGACCGTGGACGCCTTGTCGTACAGGCCGCTCGCGCGCAGCGACTGCAGTGCGCCGAGGCAGAACGACGCCGAGCGGATACCGCCGCCGGAGCAGGTGATGATCAGGCGGCCGGAGTCTTTGTCGTCACGCTTCGCCCGCCGGAACGTTGCCGGTGCCTCCTGCTTCGCGCCGTACCACTTGCGCTGGCCGAAGCCGCTGGATGCGAGCAGGCAGACGGCGAGGACCAGCGCCCCGGCCAGCCACACCGAGCGCATCACCCAGGTGAGCAGGCCCGTGGACAGGTCGGCGCACGGAGCCGACGCGAAGTCACGCCAGAGGCGGAAGCCTTCACCGACGTCGAGCAGCGCCGCGACGAAGACCAGCCAGGAACCGACGGCCGCGATCTGCTTCCAGCACTGGTGGTTCAGGAACTTGACGTACTTGTACGCGCGGTAGGCCGCGTAGACGTACGCCATCGCGAACGTCGCGTCGACGAGGATCGAGAGCCGGCCGGGCACCGCACAGCCGAGCGGCGAACCGGCGGCATCGTGGACCGCGAGGCGCATCGGCACCTGCACGACCGCGAGCGTGACAGCGAGTTGGAGGGTCTTGGTGAAGGTCCGGCGGCGGCCGATCTGCTCGATCGTGGCCGCGCCCCTGGTCCCGTCCGATTCGCCGAGCATCGCCCCATCATGCCGGGTCGCGGGGGCTCAGGCGGCGAGGATTTCGCTGATCCGGTGCGGGGCGGCGCCGGTGGCCAGCGCGTGGTCGAGCGCAGCGAGTTGGGAGCAGGCGAGCTCGATCGCCTCGGCCTGCGTACGGCAGTCGGCGTACCAGTACGGATCGTCCGGCTGCCGGTCCTCGGCGTCGTCGATGTCGGCGTACCAGCAGTCGTGCCGGTAATGCACGACCCGCACCTTGAGCTTCATGCGAGATACGACGCCGGCCCTCGGCTCCAGGTTCCTGCGTTTCGCTGAGGACAAGGCGGGGAGCGGAGACTGCGGCGGGTTGGTTCGAGGTTTGTTTCAAGGGTTTACAACGTTGGTAATGAGCCGGTAGAACCGAAGCGAGACCGGTCCGCCCCCAGGTTTCGAGAGGTGTGCTCCGATGAGAATGCTTCGTGTTGCCGTCGCCGCCCT
>DASSDE010000873.1:0-3085 GCA_035697365.1 Kribbella sp.
CCGCGAGCACTGCCTGACTCTCGATCCCACGACCGACGCCGACCGTCGTCTGCACCACGCCGCCTGCCACCACGCCGGCGGTGTCCTGCGGGCGGTCGGCCCGAACCAGTCCCTTCTGAAGGAGGACTCCCAGTGACCCGACGTCTGCGCATCGACGACCTGACCGAGCTGGCCGTACCGGAGCAGCCGGTTCTCTCACCGGACGGCAGCCAACTCGCGTACGTCCTGCGAACCACCGACGCGGAGGCCGACCGCACACTGCGGAGTCTGTGGCGGATCCCGGCGTCCGGTGGGACGCCGCAGCAGCTCACCCGCGGCGACGCCGACTCGACACCTGTCTGGTCGCCGGACGGGTCGCACCTGGCCTTCCTGCGGGCCGAGGACGGCCCTGCGCAACTGTGGCTGCTGCCGGCCGCAGGGGGCGAGCCGGAGCAGCTCACCACACTCCCCCTGGGCGCCGGAGCGCCGAAGTGGAGTCCTGACGGGACGCGGATCGCCTTCTCGGCGCCTGTCGACACCGAGAACATGACTGAGCACGGGCCGATCGCGACGGAGCGGCTGGACTACCAGGCCGACGGCGCGGGCTGGCTACGGAGCATCCGCAAGCACGTGCACGTACTGGAAGTCGCATCCAAGGCGTGCCGCCAGGCCACCGAGGGCGACTGGCACGCCGGTGATCCGGCCTGGTCGCCGGACGGCGCCAAGCTGGCCTTCGGCGCCGCAACGGCGCCTGACGCCGACCTGAACCCGACAGCGCCCGCGTACCTGCTCGACGCGTTGGATCCCAAGGCGACGCCGCAGCTTGCCGGTCTGGCCGCAGGACTGACCGGCTCGGTGACGTGGACCGCCGACGGCGCGGCACTGCTGATCGTTGGTACGCCCTCCGGCCCGGTCGGCCACGCCGGTCTGCTGCGGCTCTCCCTGGACAGTGGCGCCGTCGTCAACTTGGCAGCTCCGCTCGACCGCAACGTGATGGCTGGCGGACCGGCGTACCCGGGAGCCGTGCCGACGCTGGTCGACGAGGGCCGTACTGTCCTGTTCTGCGTCCGGGACCGCGGTTGCACCCACCTGTACTCCGTACCTGTCGAGGGCGGCACTCCCCAGCACGTACTGGGCGAACCAGGACAGGTCGTGTCAGGACTGTCGGTCGCCGCCGGAGCGGCGACGACGGCACTCAGCACGCCCACCTCGTTCGGTGAGGTCGTGACGCTGGACCTGGCGACCGGCACGGCGACAACGCGGACGTCGTACGGCGAGGAGGACGTCGAGCCCTTCGTACGAGTCGAACGCGACTTCACCGTCTCCGACGGGACCGTGGTGCCCGGCCTGCTGATGCGCGACCCGGCAGCCACCGGGCCGCAGCCGCTGCTGCTCGACATCCACGGCGGCCCGCACAACGCGTGGAACGCCGCGGCCGACGAGGTGCACCTCTACCACCAGGAGCTGGTGGCGCGCGGCTGGACCGTGCTGCTGATGAACCCCCGCGCCAGCGACGGGTACGGCGAGGAGTTCTTCAACGCCGCGCTCGGAGCTTGGGGTACGGCGGACGCACGCGACTTCCTCGAGCCGATCGACGAGCTGGTTGCCGAAGGCATCGTTGACCCCGAGCGGCTGGCCGTGGCGGGCTACAGCTACGGCGGGTTCATGACGTGCTACTTGACCAGCCGGGACAACCGGTTCGCCGCAGCGGTCACCGGCGGTGTCGTCAGCGACCTGACCAGCATGACCGGTACGTCGGACATGGGGCACTTCCTCGACGTGTATGAGCTGAACGGCCCGGGCGATCACAGCTCCATGTCGCCGTTCAGCGAGGTCGGCAACGTGGCAACGCCGACGCTGATCCTGCAGGGCGATGCCGACGTCCGCTGCCCGGTCGGGCAGGCCCAGCAGTGGCACACGGCGCTCCGAAAGAACGGTGTACCTACCAGGCTGGTGCTGTACCCGGAGGCCAGCCACCTGTTCATCGTCGAGGGACGCCCGTCGCACCGGCTGGACTTCAACCGGCGCGTTCTCGACTGGGTCGAGCAGTACGCGGGTACCGCCGGCAAGCCGCGGCGGGCCAGGATCGACGCCGCGCACTGGCAGCGACGGCTCACCACGCTGGCCGCGCGTCACGGCGTGCCGGGTGCGACGCTCGGCATCCTCCGGGTGCAGCCTGGTGTGGACGACGAGCTGGTGGAGGCCGCGACCGGCGTACTGAACAAGGACACCGGGGTCGCGACCACGACCGACTCGGTCTTCCAGATCGGGTCGATGTCGAAGGTCTGGACTGCGACGCTCGCTCTCCAGCTCGTCGACGAGGGCCTGCTCGATCTGGACGCGCCAATCGTCCAGGTGCTTCCCGAGCTGCAGCTGGGTGATCCCGACGTCGCCAAGCAGGTGACGATGCGGCACCTGCTCACCCACACCAGCGGTATCGACGGTGACGTCTTCACCGACACAGGTCGGGGCGACGACTGTCTGGAGAAGTACGTCGACCTGTTGGCGGATGTCGTACAGAATCACCCACTCGGCGCCACTTGGTCGTACTGCAACTCCGGCTTCTCGCTGGCCGGCCGGGTGATCGAGAAGCTCACCGGTTCGACCTGGGACCAGGCACTGCGGGACCGGATCATCACGCCGCTGGGGCTGCGGAACACCGTCACCCTGCCCGAGGAGGCACTGCTGCGCTCGGCCGCCGTCGGGCACGTCAGCGAAGGCGAGGAAGAGCCTGCGCGCGCACCCGTTTGGGGTCTCCCCCGCTCGCTGGGACCGGCCGGACTGATCACGTCGACCGTTGCGGACGCGCTGGCCTTCGCACGGCTGCACCTGAACGACGGCGTTGCACCGGACGGCACTCGACTACTCAGTGCGGCCTCGGTGACGGCGATGGCGGAGCAGCACGCCGAACTGCCGGACAAGTACTCGCTCGGCGACTCCTGGGGACTCGGCTGGATCCGGTTCGGCTGGAACGGCCGGCGGTTGATCGGGCACGACGGCAACACGATCGGCCAGGCCGCGTTCCTGCGGGTGCTGCCTGACGAGGGGCTGGCCGTGGTCCTGCTGACGAACGGCGGCCACACTCGCGACCTGTACGAGGGCCTCT
>DASSDE010000874.1:0-11149 GCA_035697365.1 Kribbella sp.
AACACGTCGTCGGCGATCAGTACGCACTGACCGGACGCCATGCACCGGTCCTGGTCCACGAAGACCTTCATCAGTTCGCTCCTCGGTTGGCGCGGGCAGGGCTGGGTTTGCGGCGTTCGAGCAGGTAGTCGGTCAGTACGAGCAGCAGCAGCGGGCTGATCCAGACGCCGATGCTCGCGGCGGTGAAGTGCATCATTCGCTCGTCGCCGCCGAAGGTGGTGTCCACGCGCGGCGTCAGGATGATGGTGGCCGCGATGTTGAACACCCGGCTCAGCGCGATCGACATCGCCAGCGCGAAGCTCCGCGACATCCAGCGGCGGTGCGCGTCGAAACGCTTCTGCCGGGCCGCGCGGAACGCCGCGTAGGTGAAGATCAGCCAGAGCGCCGATCCCACCAGGTTCGCGACCCGGACCGACGGGCCGGCGTCGGTGTACCAGCCGATGTAGAACCCGAGCAGACCGGCGGGAAGTACGCCGGCGAAGACGTAGATGCGGCCGGTGATGCGGTGCCCCCGCCGGTACCGGGCGCGGAACGCGGGCCAGATCTGGAAACAGCCGGTCGTCATGGCGATGGTGCCGAACATGACGTGCGCGGTCAGCAGCCAGAAGTAGACGGGGTTGCCCTCAGGGATCGGCAGCCGGGAGTTCTCCGGGTTGCCGGTCACGTAGGGCGGGACGGAGAAGGCCAGGAAGGCTGCGCACACAAACATCAGTGGGGCGATCCAGGGGCGGCGCCACCAGACCGGCCGCTGCCGCGGCGCAGTACTGCCTGTACTGCTTGGTGGGTTCAGGGTCGTTGTCATGACTGTCCGTTCGTATGGAGTCGGGCAGTAACTATGTATAGCATACGTTTTATGTACGTCGTACATAGATTTAGAATGTCGTAGGAACCGCAACAGAACCGGGACGGTGGATGACAACGACCGAGGGGACCAACCCAGAACTCGAGCGCAGCCTGACGCTGCTGTGGTCGGGACGAGCCAAGGGCCGGCGTGGGCCGCGGGCGCAGCTCAGCGTCGAGCGGATCGCGCAGGCGGCGGTCGACATCGCCGACGCCGATGGGCTCGAGGCGCTGTCCATGCAGCGGATCGCCAAGGAGCTCGGCTTCTCGCCGATGTCGCTCTACAACCACGTACCGAACAAGGAGCTGCTGCTCGAGGTCGCGGCGGACATCGGGGCGGGCGCACCACCCGACCTGACCGGTATCACGGACTTCCGGCAGGCGGTCCGCCAATGGGTCGAGACGCTCTGGACCGGCCTGCAGCAGCGGCCGTGGATGATGCGGGTACCGCTCGACCACGCCTCATTGGGGCCGCACCAGATGGCCTGGCTGGAGCAGCTGATGCGGCACCTGGTCGCGGCGGGCCTGGTCGGGCGTCAGGCCAGCGTGGCGGCGCTGCACCTGACCGCGGTCGTCCGCGGCACCGCGCAGATCAGCGTGAACCTGACGACCAACCGCAAGACCGACGCCGGTATCCTGCGGCCGGTCGCCGACGTGGCACATCTGGTCGCCGGCTACCTCGATCCGGAGCAGTTTCCGGCGCTGTCCGGTGTACTGGCGGCCGAGACCGGCGACGACGGTCCGGAGTTCGAACAGACCGCTGGTGACGGTCTGCCGTTCGAGCTGAGCTTCGGGGTCGACCGGTTCCTGGACGGTGTCGAGGCCTGGGTGGCCCGCGAAAGGGGCTGAACTGAGCGATCGGCCCCGGACCCTGCTGGGTCCGGGGCCGGCTTTCAGGACTTCTTGGGGTCCAGCTCGGGCGAGGTCTCGTCGGACTTGATGCTGCGTGACTTCATCAGGCTCGCGACGGTGGTGATGCCGAGCGTGACGATGATGAAGCCGAGCGAGAACCAGATCGGGATCTCCGGCGCCCAGGTGATGTGGTGACCGCCGTTGATGAACGGCAACTCGTTCACATGCATCGCGTGCAGAACCAGCTTGACGCCGATGAACGCGAGCACCACCGACAGCCCCAGCGACAGGTAGATCAGCCGCTTCAGCAGGTCGCCGAGCAGGAAGTACAACTGACGGAGGCCCATCAGCGCGAACACGTTGGCCGCGAACACCAGGAACGGCTCCTGCGTGAGGCCGTAGATCGCGGGGATCGAGTCGAGCGCGAACAGCAGGTCCGTCGTACCGAGCGCGATGATCACGATCGCCATCGGCGTGACGAGCCGCTTGCCGCCGCGCTTCAGCGTGAGCTTCACGCCGTTGTACTCGTCGGTCGCGTTCAGCCGCTTCTTCGCGAACCGGATGACCGCGTTCTCCTTGAAGTCGTCGTCGTCGTTCTCGCCCTGCTTCGCGAGGTGGATCGCGGTGTAGACCAGGAACGCGCCGAAGATGTAGAAGACCCAGGAGAACTGGTTGATCGCGGCCGCGCCGACCGCGATGAAGATGCCGCGGAACACCAGCGCCAGGATGATGCCGACCAGCAGCGCGGTCTGCTGGTACTGCCGTGGCACGGCGAACCTGGACATGATGATCAAGAAGATGAACAGGTTGTCGACGCTCAGGCTGTACTCGGTGAGCCAGCCGGCGAAGAACTCCCCGGCGTACTCGCCGCCGGAGAACCACCAGACGCCGAGGCCGAACACGATCGCGAGGCCGACGTAGAACGCGATCGCCCGCGCAGACTCGCGGGTGCTGGGCTCATGCGGTCGGCGGCCGATGATGAAGACGTCGAACGCCAGCAGCGCGAGCAGCAGGCCGACGGTGATGTACCACACATACGGGGCAACGTGCACAGAATCCTCCGGAGCTCAGTCGAAACATCTACTCCGAAGGTCTCTTCCGCCTCACCGGCTGTTACCGGTGCGACCGGGGGCACCGGGCTGTGGACAAACCCAGCCGTGATGACGATGCCGCCGCGAAAGGAATACTCCCCTTCTCAGCAACCATTCTGGCGGTTCCACGTCCGAGATACCAAATCCACACCCCGCGCCGTTGATCACAACCGGATCAGGGAATAGTTGCAGCGCGTGATCCATCGGCCCCCGATGAATCTCGGTCAGCGGAACTCGGCTGTCAAGCGGGGCGCAGGCGCCGTGGCAGCTTGGCAACGACCGTCGCGTACGAGGCGTCGATCAGCTCCAGGATCTCGTCGTCCGGAACGTCGCCACCGAGCTGCACCGTGTTCCACCCGGCGCGCCCGATATAGGCCATCTTGCTGACGTCGTCGGGGTAGCTGGCCACCAGCTCGTCAGCCTCCTCACGGTTCGCGCCGCATTTCAGCCCGACGCTGCCCGCGCCGAGGAACGCGAAGATCTTGTCGCCCACCTTCGCCACCGTGTCCCCGTCCCACGGCTCATCCGGCCAAGCACCCGGCTTGTCCAGGCAGTAGTCGCGCAGGCCGTCGCCCGTCAGTCGTTTCTCAGGCATGCGAGACGACCTCGACGTTGTTACCGTCCGGGTCGCGCAGGAACACGGCGTAGTACACCTCGGTATGCCGTCCTTTCCGGCCATCTCGAGAACGTCGCTGAAGTCCATGCTCACCGTGATCTCGAGGGGCGTCAACCGGCACCGCGGAAGCGATGGGCCAGGAGCGCGTCGAAGGGATGCAGCTGTACACCGAGTCGCGCACGGACAGCGGCAGCGTCACGGGCGAGTTCTGTCGACCTCTCGACATCACGACGAACGGCCTCCACCCAGCTCAGGCCTTCCAGGCTCTCCGCCACGCCCCACTCGGTTCTGGTGCTGTCCCGCACCAGTTCGGCCGCGAACAGCTGCTCGGCCCGTTCCAGCTGGCCGTTCACGAGGGCCGCGGCTGCCAGATGCCGGTTCGCCCGATCCAAGTAGGTCTGGTCGCCCAACTCGGCATGCCGGCGAGCCGCGTCGACGAAGCTGAGCTCCGCGGCGGTGACATCGCCGCAGTGCAGCTGGGCGAGGCCGAGGTTCAGCGCCGACGTCGCGATCAACCATCGCTCGCCGGTTCCACGCAGCGCCTCTTGTGCCGCGCGGAACGACGACCGCGCCGCATCGAACGCCCCGGCCGCCATCGAGGTCATCCCACCGAGCGTGAGTGCGTTCCTGCGGTGAACCGCGTTTCCGGTCACACGGGCGAGTCCGAGCAACTGCTCGCCGTACCTACTCGTCTCGCACACGTCGCCCTGGTGGAACGCGAGCCAGCCGGCTCCCCACAGTCCCTTGGCCCGAGCGTCGACGTCCTCCCCGGCGTCGGCCGCCAGTGCCTCGACAAGCCATCGCCTGCCCTCCGGCACTCCGCCTCGCCACAGCCAGAACATCCAGAGCGAACCTGCCATCGACAACGCCTGGCGCGGATCGTTCTCGAGCAGCCAGCGATGCGCACTGCGCAGATTGGGCAGCTCGATGTCGAGACGCAGGTGAGCGGTGCTCTGGCCCGTTGCCCGCAGCAACGGCTCGAGCTCGCGAACCAGCGCGGAGAACCAGCCGGCATGCCGGCTCCGCAGCCCGGTGGTCTCCTCGGGTACGACGGCCTCGTGCGCGACGTACTCGCGAACCACGTCGAGCATTTGGTACCGCGTCCCGCAGGCATCGTGTGGTGACACCGTGACCAGGCTGTGGTCGAGGAGAGTGGACAGAACCTCGAGCGGATCGGCCTCCAGGCCGTCCATGCAGATCACCCGGGCCTGCTCGAGCGTCCAGCCCGCGAGCACCGGCAGCCGCCGGACGAGGGTTTGCGCGGCCGGATCCAGCAGTTGGTAGCTCCAGGCAACGGTCGCCTGCATCGACTCCTGCCGTCGCGGCAGGTCGTACGGTCCGCCCGTCAGTACGCCGCGTCCCTCGGACAACTGGCGTGCCAGGTCGGTCAGCGACAGATGCCGGGTACGGGCCGCGGCCAGCTCGATGGCCAGCGGTATCCCCTCCAGGCGCCGGCAGATGTCGGCCACCAGCGACGGTTCGAGAGCCACTTGCCGGTTGGCCGCGAGCGCACGATCGACGAAGAGCGCCACCGAGTCGGCCGCCGGAGCATCCGTGGCCGCTTCCGCCGGAAGTCCGATCGGTCCCAGCGCGAACTCACGCTCACCGTTCAACCGCAGTCGGGCCCGGCTCGTGACCAGCACGGTCAACCCCGGACAGCGCGCCGGCAACTCGGCCAGGTCCGGCCCCGCGACGAGCAGATGTTCGAACGTGTCGAGGATCAGCAACGTCCGACGTACCGCGAAGGCGCGGACCAGGCCGGCGAGCAGGTCGGAGCCGATCGCGACGGTGCCGACAGACCGCGCGATCGTGGTCAGGACGAGCGCCGGATCATCGACCTGGCCGAGTTCCACCCAGTGCACGGCCGCGAACTTCGAAGCGCAGGCGCGGGCGCTCTCGAGCGCCAAGCGCGTCTTGCCGACGCCGCCCGGCCCGGTGATGGTCACCAGGACCGGCGGGCTGCCGGTCAGTTGCTCGCTCAGCTCCCCGATCTCCCGCTGCCGCCCGAACAGCGAACTCCTCGGCACCGGCGGCACACCTGAACTGCTGGTGGCAGTCACTGCCAGCCCGCGAGCGACGCGCTCGAAGATGATGCGCTCCGCCGGCGGCAGGTCGAGGGCGACCGCGAGCTGCCGGGCCGTGGCGGGATAGATCCGCCGCCGGGCGCCGCGCTCGATGTCACTCACCGCCCGGACGCTGATCCCGGCCCGCTCGGCCAGCTCCTCCTGGGTCAGTTCGGCCAGCCACCGCAGCCGCCGCAGTGTGGCGGCCAGCTCCGCACCGGTCATCGCTCGCCTCCTCCCCGCGGCCGGCCGGCGTGTCAGCAACTCGGTGGGTCAGCCGTCATGGTCCCGCCGACCTGCCCAGGACCACCCTGAGATCGTCCAGATCCAGTCAAGGAGGCCGACAATGTCCGCCGAGAACAACAAGCTACTCGTCCGGCAGTTGTACGACGAGGTCCTCAACCAGCAGAACGACGTGCCGCTCGCGGCGCTGGCGACACCGGAGTACGTCGAACACGACCCGCTGCCGGGTCAGGGCGAGGGCCTGCCCGGGCTCACCGAGCGTGTCCGGATGCTGACCACCGCCTTCGCCCCACGGTTCGCGGTCCACGACGTGCTGGCCGAAGGCGACCGGGTCATGGTCCGCTGGACGCAAACCGGGACCCACGTCGGCGAGTTCTCAGGGATCCCGGCAACCGGCAGGTCGTTCCAGATCGCCGGCATCGACGTCTACCGCGTCGAGGCCGGCCGGTTGGCCGAACACTGGCATGTCGTCGACGAGCTCCGCCTGCTCCAGCAACTCGGCATCATCCCGAGCTTCGACAGCGCCCCGGCCTGATCGCCGGACCGGGACGCGCGCGCCGGTGCTACTTGGCGCCGGCGTTGGTCATCTGGCGGAGCTCCTTCTTCAGCTCGGAGATCTCGTCGCGGTAGCGGGCAGCCACCTCGAACTGGAGCTCGGCGGCGGCGTTGTGCATCTGGTCGGTGAGCTGCTGGATCAGCTCGGCCAGGTCGGACGACGGCAGGCCGCCGGCCAGTTCCTTCGCCTTCTCGCCCGCCTTCTGCTTGCCACCACCCGGCACCGGCGCCTTGCCGCGCGACTGGGTCCGGCCGGAGCCGAGCAGCTCGGCGGTGTCCGCGTCCTCGCGGGCCAGCATGTCGGTGATGTCCGCGATCTTCTTCCGCAGCGGCTGCGGGTCGACCCCGTGCTCGGTGTTGTACGCGATCTGCTTCGCGCGCCGCCGGTTGGTCTCGTCGATCGCCTGCTCCATCGACGGCGTGATCTTGTCCGCGTACATGAACACCTGGCCGGACACGTTGCGGGCCGCACGGCCGATGGTCTGGATCAGCGACCGCCCGGAGCGCAGGAAGCCCTCCTTGTCCGCGTCCAGGATCGCGACCAGCGACACCTCGGGCAGGTCGAGGCCCTCGCGGAGCAGGTTGATGCCGACGAGGACGTCGTACTCCCCCATCCGCAGCTCACGGAGCAGCTCGACCCGCCGCAACGTGTCGACCTCGCTGTGCAGGTACCTGGTGCGCAGGCCCATCTCCAGCAGGTAGTCGGTGAGGTCCTCGGACATCTTCTTGGTGAGCGTGGTGACCAGCACCCGCTCGTTGCGCTCGACCCGGAGCCGGATCTCGTGGATCAGGTCGTCGATCTGCCCCTTGGTCGGCTTCACGATCACCTCGGGGTCGACCAGACCGGTCGGCCGGATGAGCTGCTCCACGTACCCGTCGGACTTGTCCTGCTCGTACTGCCCCGGGGTGGCGGACAGGTACACGGTCTGGCCGATCCGCTCCAGGAACTCCTCCCAGCGCAGCGGCCGGTTGTCCATCGCGGACGGCAGCCGGAACCCGTGCTCGACCAGGGTCCGCTTCCGGGACATGTCACCCTCGTACATCCCGCCGATCTGCGGGACGGTGACGTGCGACTCGTCGATGACGAGCACGAAGTCCTCGGGGAAGTAGTCCAGCAGGCAGTGCGGCGCCGACCCCGGCTCCCGGCCGTCGGTGTGCCGCGAGTAGTTCTCGATGCCGGAACAGGTGCCGATCTGGCGCATCATCTCGATGTCGTACGTCGTACGCATCCGCAGTCGCTGCGCCTCCAGCAACTGCCCGTTGCGCTCGAGCTCCGCGAGCCGCTCCTCCAGCTCAGCCTCGATCGAGGTGATCGCGCGCTCCATCTTCTCCGGTGCGGTCACGTAGTGCGTGGCGGCGCCGATGTAGACCTCGTTCTCCTCGCTGAGCACCTCGCCGGTGACCGGGTGCAGCGTCATCACCCGTTCGATCTCGTCGCCGAAGAACTCCACCCGGACGGCCAGCTCCTGGTAGACCGGGAACACCTCGAGCGTGTCGCCGCGGACCCGGAACGTGCCGCGGGTGCCGGCCAGGTCGTTGCGCGCGTACTGCACGCCGACGAGCTTGCGGAGCAGACCGTCGCGGTCCATCTCGGTGCCGACCTTCACATGAATCATCCGATTCATGTACTCGTCGGCCGAGCCCAGGCCGTAGATGCAGGACACGGTCGCGACCACGACGACGTCGCGGCGGGTCAGCAGCGACCAGGTCGCCGAGTGCCGCAGCCGCTCGACCTCCTCGTTGATCGAGGAGTCCTTCTCGATGTAGGTGTCTGTCTGCGGGACGTACGCCTCGGGCTGGTAGTAGTCGTAGTACGACACGAAGTACTCGACGGCGTTGGCGGGGAAGAACTGGCGCAGCTCGTTCGCGAACTGGGCGGCGAGGGTCTTGTTCGGCTGCAGGATCAGCATCGGGCGCTGCACCCGCTCGGCCAGCCAGGCGACGGTCGCGGTCTTACCCGTACCGGTCGCGCCGAGCAGCACGACGTCCTGCTCGCCGGCGTTGATCCGCCGCTCGAGGTCCGCGATCGCGGCCGGCTGGTCACCTGCCGGCTCGAAGTCCGACACCACCTTCAGCGGGGCGACCATCCGCTGCAGATCCGACACCTGTCTCATGCCCACCACCGTACGGCGGCCCGCCGACAGTTTCTAAAACCCCAGGTCAGGGCCGGGTCAGAAGCTCTTGATCAGGCTGGCATTCATGAACTGGAGCTCGTTCACCCGGCGCTTGTAGACGCGGGTCTCGAGGGCGGCGTCGGTGGCCGTCACCCGGTCGAACTTGTCCTGGTACGCCGTCACGAAGCCCTGCATCGCGACCTTCCTGCCGTTCTTCGCGACCCAGTCCCCGGTGTAGGTGAGCGCGTAGCAGGTCTTGATGTTGGCGTTGTTCGGCTTGCACTCGGCGCCCTTGCCGATCCGGACGCCCTGCATCCCGTTCGACTCGACGTCGACCAGGTGCTCCGCGAAGCCCTTCGCGTCGTACAGCTCGGTCTGGCGGACCCAGTAGTACCCGTCGATCAGGCCGCGGGCGCTGAACTGCTGCAGGATGTAGTTCTTGCCGGCCTTGGACTTGTCCCAGTCCGGCAGCCAGCCCTTGGACGGGGTGAACCAGACCCCGTACCCGACCTCGATACCGACGTCGTTGGGCCCCTTGGAGTCGTCCGGGGTCGGTGTCGGCGACGGCGTGTACATGGTGCCGAGCGGCTCCGGCGACTTCTGCGCGGAGGGGGTGCTGTCGTCGCCGTTGCCCTTCACCAGCAGTACGACACCGATCGCCACCAGCAGCACCGCGACGATCGCGCCGGCCATGATCATCCAGGGCGTCCGGTTCGGCTTCTGCGGGTGGTTCGGCCGCGTCGGCCCAGGACCCCAGCCACCAGGCGCCGGAGCGGAGGCCGGCGGTGGACCGTACTGCTGACTCATAGTTCGTCCTCGCGGTAGTTCAGGGAAGCTGTCGTTCCGGGGTCCGTCACAGGCTGTCGATCACGGACTTCTTCATGACCGCGGCGTCCGCCTCGGCCTTCGCGGCGAAGTCGTCCCTGGTCCGGAAGTCCAGCGCGGTGGCCACACCGTCCTTGCGCCGGTACACCTCGACGGAACCCTTGATCTTCGTGTCGACACCGTTCACCTTCGCGGTGGAGGTGTAGTCGATCGCAACGCACTCCACCAAGACGTCCTTGGGACACGGCAGGTTCCGTACGTTGCCGAGCTGCGCCACGTCCTTCTCGGTCTCACCCTCGACGATCCCCAGCAGGTACGCGTTCGCGGTGACGTCCCGCTTCTGCCGCACCCAGAGGAACGCCCGCGCGTTGACGGTGTCGTTCGGCGGATAGGTGGCGACCTGCTTGCCGGCCTTCTCCTTGGTGTAGAGGGTCCAGCCCTGCACCGGAACGAGCGAGACACCGAAGCCGACCGGGATCGCGTTCGGTGGCGGCTGGTACGACGACTTCGCCGCGGTCGGCGTACTGGCAGGCGGGCTCGGCGGGTTCTCGGCCTTGTTGTCGCCGCCGGACAGCGCCACCAGTACGACGGCGACGATCGCCACCACGAGCAGGCCGGCGCCGATCGGGATCATCAGCGGCGGGATGTTCGGCAGCTGGAAGCGCTTCTTCTCCGGCGGCGGCCGGCGCAACGAGGGCGGGCCGACCTTGTCACCCCAGGACGACGACGTCTGGGTCGCCGGACCCTGTCCTGGGCCAGCAGGGCCACCCGGACCACCCGGACCACTCGGCCCTCCTGCTCCGGGTCCGGACGTCCCCTGGCCACCCCACGGCGACGGGGGTGGTTGCACCTCGAGGTCCCAGGGCGACGGCGGGAGGGGCTCCTCCTGCTCGCCGCCCTGGTCCTCTTGCGCGGGCTCGTTGACCCAGGGGTTACCTGCGGCCCGCTTGTCTCGCTTTCCGCTCACTGACTCGCGACTACCGACCGCAGCATCGCCGTGGAGTCCGGGTCGAGCGTTGACAGCTTGTCCTTGCGCCCGTACACCTCGACCAGCGTCAGGACGCCGTCGTTGCGCTCGATGATCGCGTTGAACCCGACGGCGGCGTAGCTGCCACTCTGCGACGTGCTCGTACCGGAGTAGGACTGGGTCATCAGGACCTTGATCGGCAGCTTCTCGTTCGGTCCTGCCTTCGTGGTCTTGACCGGCTGCTTCTGCACGCCGGTCAGGCCCTTGGTGTCGGCCGTGATCGACTTGCTCAGGATGTCGGCGGCCGAAGCGCCCCCGGACTTCCCAGCGAAGGCCATGAACAGACCCTCGCCCTGCTTGACCAGGAAGACGCCCTTGTAGCCCTCGAGGCTCTTCCGGACGTAGCCCGGCTGCGGCTTCACGTAGATGCCCTCGGCGATCGCGATGCCCTCGTCGCCGCCACCCTGGGTCGGCTGGGTCGTCGGCTCACCGGTCGGCTCACTGGTCGGCGAGGACGTCGGTTCGCTGGTCGGCTCCTCCGTCGGCCCGCCAGTGGGTTCACCGGTCGGCTGCGCGGTCGGCGCGGATGTCGGGACGGGCGACGGGTCGGCCTGGTCGTCGCCACCCTTGAAGACCAGGGCGAGCACGACACCGATGATCGCGACCACGGCGAAGGCACCACCGGCGATCAGCAGCGTCTTGCCGCTGCCGCCGCCCTTGCGCGGCGGCTGGCCACCGTACTGCGGCTGGCCCGGGAAGCCCTGCTGGTACTGCTGCTGACCGGGCTGCTGGCCGGGGTAACCCTGCTGCGGCTGCTGGTACTGCTGCTGTCCCGGGTAGGACTGCTGACCAGGTTGCCCCTGCTGCGGGTACTGACCCGGCTGCTGACCGTACCCAGGCTGCTGCTGGTACGGCCCCTGCTGACCAGGCCCCTGCTGACCGGGCTGCTGACCGTACCCAGGCTGCTGACCATAGCCAGGCTG
>DASSDE010000875.1:0-2183 GCA_035697365.1 Kribbella sp.
GGTGCGCTGCGCGATCACGATCGTGAACGTGTTGCCGATCACCAGACACGCGACGAACAGCGCGATCAGCGCGAACATGCCGAAGACGCCGCCGAGTACGTCGATGCCGTGCGTGAGGTCCTCGACCTCGCGCTGCACGAACTCCTCACCGGTGTACGTCGTGAGGCCGTCGGCCACCACGCTCCGAGTCGCATCGGCGAGCTGCACCTGGGTGACACCGGGCTTGGCCGCCAGCCCGACCGCGCGGACGAACGCGTCCGGCGCGATCACCTTCATCGCGGCCGGAGTCACCACGGCCGAGGCGGTGCCGACGGACAACGAGTCGTCGACCAGTCCGACGATCTTCAGCATCCACGACTTGCCTTCGTACGAACTGATCCGGAGCTGGTCGCCGACGCCGACCTTGTGCTTGGCAGCGGTCCGGGCCGGCAGCGCGAGCTCGTTCGTTGCGGTTGGCAACCGCCCGGAGGAGGTGCCGGGGCCGGCGATGACGCTGGTGTCGTAGAGCTCGTCGATCGAGATGCCGGTCGGACGGACCAGATCGGGGTACGCGACCTCCAGGTACGCGGTGGTGAGCGTGACCACGGACGACGCCTGCTGGACCTTCTGCGCCTTGGCGATGTCGTCGGGGGAGATCGTCGAGCGGCTCGGGTAGACGACCGCGTCGACACCCTTGTACTGCGCGCCGATCGTCTCGTCGATGCCGTGCGACGCCGACGAGTGCACGATCATCGCCAGCGAACCGAACCCGACCCCGAGGACGATCGCCAGGCAGGCGGCGACCAGGCGGCCCAGGTGGGCGCGCAGCGAGGAGAGGAGTGAACGTCGCACGTCAGGCTCCCAGCTGCCGCAGTGCGCCGAGAACGCTCTCCGGGGTCGGCTGCTGGAGCTCGCCGGCAAGCTTGCCGTCGGCAAGCATCACGACGCGGTCCGCGTACGAGGCGGCGAGCGGGTCGTGCGTCACCATCACCACGGTCTGGCCGAACTCGCGGACCGAACGGCGCAGGAACCCGAGCACCTCCGCGCCGGACCGGGAGTCCAGGTTGCCGGTCGGCTCGTCGGCGAACACCACCTCGGGCCGGCCGACCAGCGCCCGCGCCACCGCGACCCGCTGCTGCTGGCCGCCGGACAGCTCGGACGGACGGTGCGTGAGCCGGTCCTTCAGGCCCAGGACGTCGATCAGCGTGTCGAGCCACTGCTGGTCGGGCTTGCGGTTGCCGAGCTCGAGCGGGAGCAGGATGTTGTCCTTCGCGGACAGCATCGGCAGCAGGTTGAACGACTGGAACACGAACCCGATCCGGTCCCGTCGGATCTTGGTGAGCTCGGCGTCCGCGAGCCGGGTCAGTTCGGTCTCGCCGAGCAGGACCTGACCGCTGGTCGGGGTGTCGAGACCGGCCAGGCAGTGCATCAGCGTCGACTTGCCGGACCCGGACGGACCCATGATCGCGGTGAACCGGCCGACCCCGAAGTCCACCCCGACACCGTCGAGCGCGGCGACCGCGGTGTCACCCTGTCCGTACACCTTGCGCAGCTCGTGGGCGCGGATCGCCGTCCGCGGTTCCCCGTCCTGCGGCAACCGCCCGACCGCGGACTGCGGTGTCTGCAAGCTCATGTCACTCCTCGACTCAACTGAACGTTGGTCAAGAAGTTAGTCAGCGCGGGCGCGGATCTCGTCGGACCGCAGACTGCACTCCGGGTACGACCTGGGTATTACTTCGTCGGCTTCACGAGCCCGGTCTCGTACCCCAGGACGACCAGGGCGACCCGGTCGCGGAGGCCGGTCTTGGCCAGGATCCGGCCGATGTGCGTCTTGACCGTTGCCTCGGACAACGTGAACAGCTTGGCGATCTCGGTGTTCGACAGGCCGCGGGCGACCTCGACCAGCACCTCGCGCTCGCGGGCGGTCAGGTCGGCGAGGTCGGGACGCTCGTTGCCGGCGTCGGGCAGTGCGCCGGCGAAGTGCTCGAGCAGCCGTTTCGTCGTACTGGGGGAGACGACCGCGTCGCCGGAGTGCACCTGGCGGATCGCGCTCAGCAGGTCGGCAGGCGGGGTGTTCTTGAGCAGGAAGCCGGCTGCGCCGGCCTTGATCGCGGCGAACGCGTACTCGTCCAGGTCGAACGTGGTCAGCACGATCACCTTCGGGGCCTGGGGCAACGACTGCAGCTGCCGGGTGGCCTCGACGC
>DASSDE010000876.1:0-3836 GCA_035697365.1 Kribbella sp.
AGGGTGGCGCGAACACCGCGGTGTGCTGTGGATCGCCGGCGGGATTGTTGCCCTCGGCGCCTACGGCTTCGTCGCCACCTTCCAGCCCGATCCCAACTTCGGCCGCATCCTCGCCGCCTACGGAGGCATTTTCGTCGCAGGCTCTCTGGCCTGGGGCGTGCTCGTCGACAAGTTCCGCCCCGACCGTTATGACCTGACCGGCGCCGCCCTCTGCCTCCTCGGCGTCGTGGTCATCATGTACGCCCCGCGTGGCACCTGAGGGGACCGCTCAGCTCGACATCGGAAGGCCGGGGTCGATGATTGCGGGGTGGGCTTCGGGTCGAGTCGACCACCACGGGCGGGAGGCAGCGTTGGTGCTGATGGTCTCGCGGTACGTGGTGACGAAGGCTTGGTGGACGGCGTCGACGGTCTGCTGGTCCACGGTGTCGGAGCGGTAGCGGAGGGCCCTGCGCCACAGCAACGGCCTGCCGGTCAGCGGTTTGACGACCGTACGGGGGAGGTCGCGGACCGTCGGCGCGCACAGGCTCACACCGCGACCGGCGCCGATCAGCTGCTCGATCTCCGTGGTGTCGAGGTTCGCGTACCGGAAGTCGGGCACGAAGCCGGCCTGCTCGCACGCGTCCCGGAGGTAGGCGAGGTCGCCGTCCTCCTTCCCGGCCGGCGGCGAGATCCAGACGTCGTCCGCGAGGTCCGCGAGTGCGACCTCGTCGGCGGCGGCCAACCGGTGGTCGGCCGGGAGCACGACCGCGAACGGCTCCGGGAACACCATCGTCTGCTCCCGAACCCCCGGCGGGCACGGCGGCGCGTGCGCCTCGTCGCAGCGGCCGAGCAGCACGATGTCCAGTACGTCGGCAGCCAGCAGGTCGGTGAGGACGGCGCACGACGGATCGACCTGCGTACTGATCTCCCGCGCCGGGAGCGCCTGCTCGACTCGGGACAACCAGTCCCCGAACATCACCGTCCGTACCGATCCGAGCCGCAGCGGCCCGGATCCGGAAGTGTAGCGCCGGCTCGAGCCGATCAGCTCGTCCATGTCGGCGAGCATCGCGCGCGCCCGGGTGAGCACGTGCCGTCCGAGCGCCGTCGCCACCACGCCGTGCGTCCCGCGCTCGAACAGCGGTCCGCCGATCGCGTTCTCGATCCGCCGCAGCTGCGCGGTCAGCGACGGCTGGGAGACGCCGAGCGTCGCCGCGGCCTTGGAGACGCTGCCGGTGTCAGCGAGCCGGCAGACGGTCCGCAGATGCCGTAGTTCGAGCTCCATAGCGGGAACGTTATGCCCTGCTGGGATATCACAGCCATCACGTAGCGGTGTCAATGTTCTTGGCACGGAGTACTGCGGGAGTCAAGGTGCTCGCTTCCTCCGCCCGCCCATCAACGAGAGGAACGGTCCCGTGCGCGATCTGTACAGCGACTTCGCCGACTGACACCGCCGTACCCCGACCCCGGAGCCGCACCACCAGGGCGGCTCCGGGGTTCCCGACGTGCGCTCAGGGAATGAGGACGACCTTGCCGGTTGTCTCGCGGTTCTCGAGGGCGCGGTGCGCGGCTGCGGCTTCCGACAGGGGGAACGTGGTGGTCAGGGCCTGCCAGCGGCCGGTGCTGGTTTCCTCCAGGGCGGCGGCTTCCAAGGCGCGGAGCCGGCGGGCCATCTTGGCGCCCAGCGCCCAGCCAACCGTCAGCCCCCGGGTCATCAGGTCTTCGTGGGTGAACTCGATGGGCGCGCCGCCGGACCAGCCGAACAGATGGGCTCGAGCGCCGGGGGAGAGCAGGTCGAAGGCATGCTGACCGTTGCGGCCGCCAACGCCGTCGAGGAGGACAGTGATCTCCTGGTCGCCCAGTTCGTCCTTCAGGACCTGTGGCCAGTCCGGATCGCGGTAGTCGACTGCGTACTGGGCTCCGAGGGAGCGCACTGTTTCGACCTTGCCCGGGCCGCCGGCGAGGCCGATCGCGACCGCGCCGACGTTGCGTGCTGCCTGGACGAGGTAGCTGCCGATTCCACCGGCCGCGGACGTGATCAGGACGACGTCTTCCATCGTCAACCTTGCCTGCTCGAGGATGCCGGCCGTGGTCCGTCCGGTGCCGATCGCCGCGACTGCCTGGGCGGCGTCGACGTGGTCGGGGAGTTCGTACAGCGACTCGACCTTCGCCACCGCGCGTTCGGCGTACCCGCCTGGCACCATGCCGAGATGGACGACGACGCGCTTCCCGATCCAGGACGGGTACACGTCCGGGCCCACGGCGCTGACCCGTCCCGCGACCTCGCGGCCGGGAATCGTCGGCAGGTCGGGGACCGGGATCGGGCTGTCGCCGGTCGACCCCGCGCGGATCATCGTGTCGACCAGGTGGACCCCGGCCGCCTCGACGTCGATGAGTACGGTCCCTGGGCCGGGAGTGGGGTCCGAGACCGCCTCGTACACGAGGTTCTCGGCCGGACCGAAGGCGTGCAATCTGATCGCTTTCACCCTCGCAACGCTAGAACCTCAATAATGCTTGAGGTCAACCACTGCCACTTCCTTACGTTGTGTACTAAAGTGCGGCCCGAGGGAGGGTGTCGTGGCGAAGATTCTGAGGGGCGCGACCGCGCAGGAGACACACAGCGCGATCCTCGACCTGATCCGTTCCAGCGGGACCGTGACGCGCGTCGACCTGGCCGACCGTTCCGGCTTGACCGGTGCGTCCATCTCCCGGGTGGTGAAGCGGCTGCTCGCCGACGGCCTGATCATCGAGACCGGGTACGGCGACCCGACCGGCGGCAAACGTGCCACGCTGCTCCAGTTCAACCCGCGCGCCCGGCACGCCGTCGGGATCGCGGTCGACACCCCGAGCACCACGTACGTCGTCACCGACATGAGCGGACGCGTGATCGAGCAGCTGTCGGCGCGCGGGATCGGGAAGGACGCCCCGGCGACGGCCGTCCGGCGGATCACCGCCGAGCTCGAGGCCCTGATCGTCAAGGCCGGGATCGAGCCCTCGTCGCTGGTCGGCGTCGGGGTGGCGCTGGCCGGACGGCAGGGGCGCGGCGGCACCAGGCTGCTGCGCACAGACTCGGAGAAGTACGCCTGGGAGCCGTTCGCGGTGCGGGACACGCTGCAGGCCGCGATCGATCATCCGATCGTCGTGGAGAACGACTCGACCTGCGCCGCGATCGGTGAGTTCTGGGCCGGGAAGATCCCGTCGGCGAACGACTTCGCCACCGTGTACATGGCCGCCGGGTTCGGGCTCGGCCTGGTGACGAACGGCGACGTCTACCGTGGCTCGTCGTCGAACGTCGGCGAGATCGGGCACATGGTGCTCGACGTGGACGGCCCGATGTGCTGGTGCGGCGGGCAAGGCTGCCTGGAGGGGCTGGCGGCGCCCGCGGCGGTGGTCGCGCGGGCCGAGCAGGACGACGCCCTGGCCGAAGAGCTCGCGCTGCGCGGGCGGCGGACGTCGGTCCGCTCCGACTTCGCGAAGATCGCCCGGCTCGCGGCGGGCGGCGACGAGCGCTGCCTGACGCTGATCGAGCAGTCCGCCACGTACCTGGCCAAGGCGTTGCTCTCGATCACCAACCTGCTCGACCTCGACCAGATCATCCTGGCCGGCCCCGGATTCAGCGAGGCCGGCGACATCTACGTACGGGTCGCGTCCCAGGAGCTCAACCGGCTGTCGTTCGTCCGCGCCATGCACCCCACCCGCGTCGAGCTCTCCAAGCTCGGCCCGAGCGCAGCGGCTCTGGGAGCCGCCTCACTCGTCCTCCACAGCCAGCTGACCCCCCACCAGAACGCGCGTTCTTAGCCGAGGAAGTCCTTCAGCCAGAGGGCGCTCTTCTTCGGGATGCGTTGCTGGGTGGCGTAGTC
>DASSDE010000877.1:0-3248 GCA_035697365.1 Kribbella sp.
TAGTGCTTGGCGCGTTCGAGCTTGTCCAGTACGGCGTGATCGCGGCAGGCGATCCAGCCGATCCGCAGCCCGGGCAGCCCGTAGGCCTTGGACATCACGTTCAGGGAGAGCGCCGTACCGGACAGGTCTGTTGCTTGCGGCAACGATGGCGCGGAGAGCTCCAGCCCGCGGTACACCTCGTCGCTGAACAGCGTGATCCCGCGGTCGTCGCAGAGCCGCACCAACCGGTACCAACTGTCGAGCGAGGGGACCGCCCCGGTCGGGTTGTTCGGGAAGTTGACCGACACCATCCGGGTGTTCGGCCGGAGTGCGGCCTCGATCGCGTCGACGTCGAGCGCCCAGCCGTCCTCGGGCCGCAAAGCGACACCGCTGACCTCGCACACCGACAGGGGGACAGTCTCCGCCGCCTGGTAGTTCGGGGTCAGGACGACCGCGTGATCCGTGGGCTCGAGCAGCGCTCGCATCGCCAGGTAGAGCGCCTCCTCAGCCCCGGCGAAGCACAGTACGTCGTCCGCCTCAGCATGCTCGTACGTCGCCGCGATCTCCTCCCGCAGCGCGGGCAGTCCCCGCGTCTCGGTGTAGCCCAGGGCCAGCGACTCCCACCGCTCCCGGCCGTCGTCGTCGGCCAGCGCGAGCAGCTCGGCCAGCGACAACGTCTCCGCGTCGGAGGCCGTCAGGTGGTAGCGCGCGCTGAACTCCCACTGTGCGAAGTAGGTCTCCAGCCGGAAGTCAGGCAGGGTCGGCATCGGTGGGCTCCTTCCGGGCCTCGGCGAGCAGTTGATAGAGCGCGGACCGGGAGATCCGCAGTGCGCGGGCAACGGCCGGGACCGATCGGCGCTGACTCAGCACGCCGGCGGTATCCAGCTGCCCGAGTACCTCGAGCCGGTCCGCGCGGGTCAACCGGTCGACCGTCGCCCCGCGCTCGCGGACGTACGCACCGACGATCTCGTTGAGCGTCTCCGACCAGTCGTGCTCGAACAGCACCCGCGGCTGGCCGGCCACCGGCGCCGCAAAGGCCGCCAGCAGCCGACTCGCGTCCTCGAAGGCCGTCCGGTCGACGTTGATGCACAGGACGTACGCCGGTTTGCCGTCGTCGTCGCGAATCACGGCACTGACGCTCGACAGCCGGCGGCCGTCAGGCAACGTCTTCGGATACGGGCCGTAGACGCCCTCGCCCGTCGCGGTCAGCTCGGCCAGTTCGCCGAGAAGCGAGGGCTCACCGGACTCGCGGCCGGACAGCGGGTTCCAGATCCCGGCGACTTGGTCGGTCACGGCGTCGTGCAGAACCACCTCGGCGTGCGGCGACAGCAGCCGCGCCAGGGCATCACCGATCGGTGCGAGTTGATCCGGCTTCACGTGTGGACAATAGGTCCATGATGGACATTCTGTCTAGGCAGTGGGGACTGGAACGCGCGCCTGGTCCATCCGCTGCGCCCGCTTCAGGCCGTACAACAGCAGGCCGATCGAGATCACGCCGACGATGACGTAGGTGACCCAGCCACCGATCCCGTCCCAGGTGGTGTGCAGGGCGACGGCGAGGGCGTACATGCCGAGGAAACCGGCGAAGTGCCTGCCGCTCGGCACGATCACGAACCGCCAGAGTCCCCAGCAGGCCAGCCCGGTCCAGGCGGCGTGACCGGCCGGCGAGAGCAGGCCGCGGATGAACAGCGTCTGCTCGGCGGCCCCGACGTTCCCGTCGGATTGCAACAGCGCGACGAAGGCGGACCCCATCGTCTCCAGCACGGCGAATCCGGTGCCGACCGCGACGCCGATGACGATCCCAGTGCCGAGCGAGGTCCGGTACCGATGCCCGAAGAACACCACCAGGATGGTCGGCACGACCAGCTTCGCCGCCTCCTCGATCAGCCCGACCCCGAGCATCGGCAGCGTCCCGAGCCGCCGCATGGCGTCGTACTCGAGCAGACCGGCGACGACCACGCCGACCACGCCGCCGAACAGCAGCGACCCGCCGAGCGTCGGACCGTCGATCAGCCAGCGCCCGGACCGGCCGGCCGCGAAGGTCACGAACGTCAGCGGTACGACGAGGGCGCCGAGCAGGATCAGCGTCGGGAACAGATTCGGGTTCCCGGTGTCGGTGAAGACTGCGAGCACCAAGGCGTACAGCGCACCGCCGATCAGTAGCGTGCCGAGCCAGGCCCACCTGCGCGCTGCCTGCTGTGCCCTCATCCCTCGATGGTGCCGGTGCTGGCGTGCTTGCGCCATGTCGCAGGGACGGCAGTGATGGACAGGCCGGATCGCTGTGACCTGATTGCAAACTCAGTCGGAAGAAGAGGTGGTCCTGCCCCCAACCTCTCGAAGGAGAATCCGACTATGTCCCAACCACGGATCACCGCTGCCACCCTTGCAGCGGTGCTGGCCCTCGGCGCGGTCTCGGTGACCCCGGCCGCCGCCGCGTCACCACCCCCGACCGGGAACACCAGCCCGAAGAGCAGTGCGGTCACCCTGATCACCGGCGATGTCGTCGAGGTGGCCGACGCCGGTGGCGGCCGGAAGGCGGCCAGCGTCCACCCGGCCCCGGGCCGCGAAGGCGTCTCGTTCCACACCGTCGAGGCCGACGGCGGCCTCCGCGTCCTGCCGAGCGACGCCGTCCCGTACGTCTCCACCGGCGTCCTCGACGTCGACCTGTTCGACGTAGACGAGCTGATCGCCGACGGGTACGGCGACTCCGCCGCCCGGCAACTCCCGCTGATCGTCAAGTACAGCCCAGGCCTCCGCACCTCCGAAGCCCTGGCCGGTACGACGACCACCCGGCAGCTCGCCTCGATCGGTGGCGAAGCCGTGGACGCGGCCAAGGACCAGCTACCCGAGCTGTGGAAGTCCTTGGCCCCGGCGGTCGGTGCTCGCGCACTGAGCAGCGGCGTCAGCAAGATCTGGCTGGACGGCAAGGTGAAGCCGGTGCTCGACAAGAGTGTCCCGCAGATCGGCGCACCGGACGCGTGGAAGGCCGGCTACGAGGGCTCCGGGGTCCAGGTCGCCGTACTCGACACCGGCGTGGACGCGCAGCACCCGGACCTGGTCGGCAAGGTGAAGGAGGCCGAGGACTTCTCCGGCAGCCCGACCGGCGCGCAGGACCACTTCGGCCACGGCACGCACGTCGCGGCGACCATCGCAGGCACCGGAGCCGGCGCAGGCGGGACGCGCAAGGGTGTCGCTCCGAAGGCCGACCTGCTGGTCGGCAAGGTGCTCGGCGACGACGGCTACGGGTACGACTCGTGGATCATCGCCGG
>DASSDE010000878.1:0-3689 GCA_035697365.1 Kribbella sp.
ACGGATCAGCATTCCGGTACAGGATCGGACGAAAGCCCTGGTGGTGATGGCAAATTCGTTGCACGAGGCAAAGATCGAACCGGAGGACATCACGTTGCGGCGGCCGACGCTCGACGAGGTGTTCCTGCATTTGACCGGAGCGGAGGTGGCCGCATGATGTGGGCGCTGGCGGACAGTTGGACGATCGCACGCCGGACGTTCCTGCACTGGCGGATGCAGCCGGCGCTCGTGGTGTTCACCTGGTTCTTCCCGGTGCTGATGCTGCTGCTGTTCGGTGGATTGCTCGGCGGCGCGATGGAGTCGGACGCGTCGTACTACGAGCTGCTCGTGCCGGGGATCTTCGCGCTGGCGATGCTCTTCGGGCTGGAGGGCACGATGACCGCGGTCGCGACCGACGTGTCCAAGGGCGTGACGGACCGGTTCCGGTCGTTGCCGATGAGCTCGGCGGCGGTGGTGCTCGGGAGGTGCATCGCAGACCTGCTGGACTCGGTGGTGACGCTGTTCGTGCTGGTCGGGACCGGGTTGGCGCTCGGGTGGCGGTGGCACGAGGGGCTGCCGTCGGCAGTGGCCGCGATCGGGCTGTTGTTATTGCTGCGGTTCGCGCTGTTGTGGGTCGGGATCTTCATCGGCCTGTCGGTGAAGAACGCGCAGAGCGTGACGATGGTGCAGGTCCTGGTGTGGCCGGTCGGGTTCCTGTCCAGCACGTTCGTGGCGACCTCCACGATGCCTGACTGGCTCGGCACGATCGCCCAGTGGAATCCGCTGTCGGCGACCGCGACCGCGGCACGGGACCTGTTCGGCAATCCTGACCCGTCGAGTACGGCGACCTGGATCGGCACTCACGCCGGGATCGCGGCGATCATCGCCCCGATCGTCCTGACGGCGATCTTCCTCCCACTCTCGGCACACCGCTTCCGCACCTTGTCGCGGTGACCCGGCTCCCGCCACTCACCAACGGCCGGCTCCGGGCCGACCGCGCCTCGCGCTGAGCGTCAGACGACGCCGCAGCGCGAGGTTGGTGAGTGGCGGGCGTCCGCTCAGGGGGTCAGCTGGCCGCCGTTGATCTCGATGATCTGGCCGGTGACGTAGGACGCCATCCGCTCGGAGGCGAGGAACAGGATCGTGCCGACGCACTCGTGCGGCGTGCCGGTACGGGCCATCGGGATGGTGGCGAGCATGGCCTCCATCTGGGCGTCGCCGGTGTGCCGGTCGTGGAACGGGGTCTTGATCACGCCGGGCGCGATCGCGTTCACCCGGATCCCGTCCGGTGCGAGCTCCTTGGCCAGCCCGCGGGTGAACGTACTGACCGCGCCCTTCGACGTCGCGTAGATTACCGACCCGCCGGCGCCACCGGTGCGCCCGGCGATCGAGGTGACGTTGATGATCGACCCGTTGCCCTGCGCCTTGAACACCGGCACGATCCGCCGGCTGAGTGCGAACACCGAGGTCAGGTTGACGTCCAGGATCCGGTGGAACTCCTCGTCCGGTACGTCGGCGATCGCGGACCGGTGCACCAGGTCGCCGGCGTTGTTCACCAGGACGTCGATCCGCCCGTGCTCGGCGAGCACCTCGTCGACGAACGCGTCGGCGGCCTTCGGGTCGGCGAGGTCCGCCTGGTGCAAGGACGCCGTACCGCCGGCTGTCTGCACCGCCCCGACGGTGTGCTTCGCGCCCTCATCGTTGCGGTGGTAGTGCAGCGCGACCGTGGCGCCGGTCTCCGCGAATCCGACCGCCGCCGCGGCCCCGATCCCGCTGCTGGCCCCCGTCACCACCACGACCTGATCCCTGAAATCCAGATATCCCATACGGCTATCCTCTCCCGGCCGGGCCCGGAACGCGCCGGACGGCGGGATGGCGGGACCGGCGCGGGGGTATTTTCGACAGATGGGATACGCGCTCGGGGAGCTCGGGCTCCGGCGGTGGCGGACTGGTGATGCGCTGCGGCTCGCCGCGGCGCACGACGACCCGGAGATGGTGAACCAGGGCGGCATCGTGGACCGGGCGTCCGCGGTCGACTGGATCGGCCGGGTCGCGGATCTGGACAACGGGCACGTGTACGCCGTCGCGGACGCCGACGACCACCCGATCGGGTGCGTCGCGGTGACGAACATCGACCGGCACCGGGTCGGCTGGACCTGGTACTGGACACTCGCCGACGTCCGCGGCCAGGGCGTCGCGAGGGACGCCCTCCGCGCCTTGGCGGGCTGGGCGCACCACGAAGCGGGCCTCTACCGCCTGGAGCTCGGCCATCAGCTGAACAACCAGGCGTCCTGTTCGGTGGCGGCGGGGGCCGGCTTCCTGTCCGAGGGCGTCGAGCGCCAACGGCTCGCCTTCGACGGCACGCGGTACGACGTGGAACGCCACGCCCGCCTCGTCACCGACCCGCTGATCGCACCCGGGCGCCCGGTCCGCATCGTCAGCTGAAAGCCGCGGCCGACCGCTCAGAGCGTGAGCTTGGGGTGCCGGTTGACGTCCTTGTAGAGCAGGTAGCGGAACCGGCCGGGCCCACCCGCGTAGCAGGCCTGCGGGCAGAACGCGCGCAGCCACAGGAAGTCGCCCTCCTGCACCTCCACCCAGTCCTTGTTCAGCAAGTACACCGCCTTGCCCTCGAGGACGTACAGGCCGTGCTCCATCACGTGCGTCTCCGGGAACGGGATCACGCCGCCCGGCTCGAACGTCACAATGTTCACGTGCATGTCGTGCCGGACGTCGTCCGGGTCCACGAACCGCTGCGTCTGCCAAGCGCCGTCGGTGTCCGGCATCTCCCGGCCCGCGACGTCGGCCTCGTTCGTGACCAGCGCGGGCGGTACGTCGATTCCCTCGATCCGCTCGTACGCCTTGCGCACCAGATGGAACGTCGCGTTCGCCTCGCTGGTGTTGCGTACGGTCCAGTCGCCGCCCGGCGGCAGGTACGCGTACCCGCCCTCGGTCAATGTGTGCTTCTCGCCCGCGACGGTCAGCACAATGTTGCCGGAGACAACGAACAGCACGGCCTCGGCGGCCGGATCGGTCTCCGGCTTGTCGCTGCCGCCGCCCGGTGCGACCTCGACGATGTACTGCGAGAACGTCTCCGCGAACCCGGACAGCGGCCGCGCGATCACCCACAACCGGGTGTCGTCCCAGAACGGCAACCGGCTGGTGACGATGTCCCGCATGGTGCCGCGCGGCAGGACGGCGTACGCCTCGGTGAAGACCGCGCGGTCGGTGGTGAGCTCGGTCTGCGCGGGCAGTCCGCCCTTCGGCGCGTAGAAGGTCATCGTTCTCCTCGGGTCAGGAGCCGGCCGCGCGGGTCGGCGGCTAGGTCGACGGGGACGCCGCGGAGCAGGGTGCTCCGGACGGCGCCGGTCAGCGTACGGCCGTCGTACGGCGTGATGGCGTTCTTGTGGTGGAGCTGTCGCGCGTCGACGGTGAAGGTCTCGTCGGGGGCGAGGACGCACAGGTCGGCGTCGTACCCGACCTCGATCCGGCCCTTCGTACGCAGCCCGGTCTGGTCCGCGGGCGCTTCGGCCATCCAGCGGACCACGTCCGCGAGCGTGAAGCCGCGGCGGCGGGCCTCGGTCCAGACGGCTGCGAGGCCGAGCTGGAGCGATGCGATCCCGCCCCAGGCGGTGCCGAAGTCGCCCGTGTCGAGGTGCTTGAGGTCGATCGTCGACGGCGAGTGGTCGGACACGATCTGGTCGATGGTGCCG
>DASSDE010000879.1:0-6119 GCA_035697365.1 Kribbella sp.
CCGTCGTCCTTCCTGCCCGGTCCCTGACTGTGATTTGGGTGTATCTCTGTGCGTAACCGTAGGTGGCCGAGTGGGTCATCCGCCAGCCGGTACGACGTGCCTGTGGACAACCGGGTTCCCCCGGATCGGCCGGGCTGTGGACGGGATGCGGGTGTGCAGCAGACCACGCCGTACGCTGGTCCGGTGAACTCCGAACACCAGTACGGCTTCGAGACGCTTGCCATCCACGCCGGGAACGAGCCTGACCCGACGACCGGAGCGGTGGTCCCGCCGATCTACGCGACCAGCACCTACAAGCAGGACGGCGTCGGCGGCCTCCGCAACGGCTACGAGTACTCCCGGTCGGCGAATCCGACCCGGACCGCGCTCGAGGAGTGTCTGGCCGCGATCGAGGCCGGAAGCCGCGGCTTCGCGTTCGCGAGCGGTCTGGCCGCCGAGGACACGCTGATCCGGTCGGTGTGCGCACCCGGCGATCACGTGGTGTTCCCCGACGACGCGTACGGCGGCACCTTCCGGCTGTTCTCCCGCGTACTGAGCAACTGGGGTGTCGAGATGACGCCCGCCGCGGTCACCCACCCGGAGGCGATCCGGGCCGCGATCCAGCCGGGGAGGACCAAGGTCGTCTGGCTGGAGACCCCGACCAACCCGCTGCTGAACGTCGCGGACATCGCGATCGTCGCGCAGATCGCGCATGACGCCGGCGCGCTGCTCGTGGTCGACAACACCTTCGCCTCGGCGTACCTGCAGCAGCCGCTGGAGCTCGGCGCGGATGTCGTCGTGCACTCGACGACCAAGTACATGGGCGGCCACTCCGACGTGGTCGGCGGTGCGCTCGTGGTTCGCGACGCCGAGCTGGCCGACAAGGTCGCCTTCCACCAGAACGCGATCGGCGCGGTCGCCGGCCCGTTCGACTCGTGGCTGGTGCTGCGCGGCATCAAGACGCTCGGCGTCCGGATGGACCGGCACAGCGACAACGCCGAGAAGGTGGTCGAGTTCCTGCAGCGGCACAAGTCCGTGAGCCAGGTGCTCTACCCGGGCGTCGACGGGCACCCCGGGCACGAGACCGCCGCCAAGCAGATGAAGCGCTTCGGCGGGATCGTGAGCTTCCGGGTCGCCGGCGGTGAGGCGCAGGCGCTCGACATCTGCAACAAGGCCGAGGTCTTCACGCTCGGCGAGTCCCTCGGCGGCGTCGAGTCGCTGATCGAGCACCCGGGCAAGATGACCCACGCCTCGGTCGCCGGCACCCCGCTCGAGGTCCCCGCCGACCTGATCCGGCTGAGCGTCGGCATCGAAACCGTCGACGACCTCCTCCTGGACCTCGACCGAGCCCTCGCATGACGGGTGCTGGTTGGTGAGCTTGGTGGTGGCGGTCGACTTCGGGTCGACGTTTACCAAGGCGGTGGCGGTGGATCTCGGCTCGGGCGAGTTGGTGGCGCGAGCCGAGCACCGTACGACGATCGACAGCGACGTGATGGACGGGTGGCAGGCCTGCCGCGCCGTCCTCGAAGAGGCTGATCGCGGCGTCCGGACCGCCGACGTGCTGGCCTGTTCGAGCGCGGGCGGCGGTCTGCGGATCGGTGTCGTGGGCAACGAAGAGCTGGTGACAGCCGAGGCCGGGCGGCGGGTGGCGCTGTCCAGTGGTGGTCGCGTGGTGGCGGTGGTCAGCGGCGGGCTGACGGCAACGAGCCAGAAGGAGCTGCGCAAGGACCGTCCGGACGTCGTACTGCTGCTCGGCGGCACCGACGGCGGCAACTCGGCCGTGCTGCTCAAGGCCACGGAGACGCTCGCCAAGTACCAGTGGCGGAAACCGATCGTTGTCGCAGGCAACATCGAGGCCCGCGACGAGATCGCCGCCACGTTGGCCGCGGCCGCCGTACCGCACGTGCTGGCCGGCAACGTCGTACCGGAGATCGGGCTGTTCGCGCCGGACAGCGCCCGGGCCGCCATCCGCGAGATGTTCCTCGAACACGTGATCGGCGGCAAGAACCTGTCCCGCGACCCGGCGTTCGCGCAGCTGGTGCGCGCCGCCACGCCGGACGTCGTGCTGCGCGGCGTGGAGGTGCTCGCCGGCCTGCACGGAGACGTCGCGGTCGTGGACATCGGCGGCGCCACCACCGACGTGCACTCGGTGATCGAGCTCGACCCCGAGGACGCGAACCTCGGCCGCGAGGTGGTCGCGACGCATCCCGTGACCCGGACCGTCGAGGGCGATCTCGGCATGCGCTGGAGCGCGGTACCGGTGGTCGAGGCGGGTGCCGAGGCCGAGCTGATCGCCGACGTCGAGGCGCTGCGATCAGCGGCCGAGCGGCGCCGTGCGGATCCGGCGTACCTCCCGGACGGTGAGCGGGAGGCGACGTACGACGAGACGCTGGCCGGCGTCGCCGCGACCGTGGCGCTGCGCCGGCACGCAGGACGGCAGCGGATCGTGTTCGGCCCCGGTGGGCGGGTGATCGAACGCTCCGGCAAGGACCTGCGCGAGGTCGATCTGCTGGTCGGGTCCGGGGGAGTACTGCGGCACAATCCGCCCGAGGTGGCGGCGCGGATCCTCGGCTCGATCGGGACGAACGCGCAGGAGGAGGGCTGGCTGGTACCGCAACACGCGGACGTCTGCGTCGACGCGGACTACGTCCTCGCGGCTGTCGGGCTGCTCGCCGAGGACGCCCCGACGGCGGCCGAAGGACTGGCCGCGCACATTCATGGAACGGGCCGCGCCGGGCACTAGTCTCTCATCAACAGGGAGGTCGGATGAGTGACAAGGGGCGGGACGAGGGACCGGTGGGCGACCGGGACGAACAGAGTCCGGTCGCGGACAACGAGGTCCTGGAAGACTCCGCAGGCCAGGCGACACCCGGCGAGCAGCCAAACGTGGTGACTGCCGGCGAGCAGCCGGATCTGGCAACGCCGGCGCGGGCCCGCGGGCGGCGGGTGGACACCGGAGTGACGCCCGGTATGGCGATCGCCAGCGCTTGGGCCTGGCGGTTCCTGGTGATCGTCGCGGCCGTCGCCGTCATCGGCTATGCGATGCGGTACCTGTCCGAGGTCGTCGTACCGGTGACCGTCGGCGTACTCCTCACCGCCCTCCTGGTCCCGGTCACGAACGGTCTGCAGAAGCTCCGCCTCCCGCGCGGTCCCGCGGCCGGCGTCACCGTGATCGCGACGCTCATCGTGATCGCCGGACTGCTGACACTGGTCGGGACGCAGATCGCCGGGCAGTTCGAGGACCTCTCGAACCAGGTCGGTGAAGGTGTGCAGAAGTTGCGCGACCTGGCCCGGATCAACTTCGGCCTCACCGACGCGGACATCACGAACCTCTTCAAACAGCTACAGAAACGGTTCACCTCCGGCGGCGCGCTCGGCCAGCAGGCGGCAGCGGTCGGTACGACCGCCACGCATGTGGTCGCGGGACTGTTCATCGCCCTCTTCTGCCTGTTCTTCTTCCTGTACCAGGGCGAGCAGATCTGGTCGTGGCTGGTCCGGCTGTTCCCGCGCCGGGCCCGCGACAAGGCGAACTCCTCAGGCCGCAGGGCCTGGGTGTCACTCACCGCGTTCGTCCGCGCCACGGTGATCGTCGCGGCGGTCGACGCGATCGGTATCTCGCTCGGCGCCGCGATCCTCGGGCTGCCGCTGGTCAGCGCGATCGGCATCCTGGTGTTCGTCGGTGCCTTCATCCCGGTCGTCGGCGCGTTCGTCAGCGGGATCGTCGCGGTCCTGGTCGCACTGGTTGCCAAGGGTCCCTTTATCGCGATCATCATGCTCGCGGTCGTGATCGGCGTGCAGCAGCTGGAAGCCCACATCCTGCAGCCGTTCCTGCTCGGGCGCGCCGTCAGCGTCCACCCGCTGGCCGTGATCCTCTCCATCGCCACCGGGGTGGTCATCGCCGGCATCGTCGGCGCCTTGATCGCCGTCCCCACAGCCGCCGTCCTGAATGCCATCGTCAACCACCTGGCCGGCAACGACCCCGACCCCGAACCGCCAAGACGCCGAGCCCGTCAACCAGCCCCGACCGACGACTAGCCCCGAGAGCGATCCTGGATCGGACGCCCGACGTCAAAAGAGCCTGGTGCCGGCTGCAAGCTGCGGAAACGCCTGATTCCACAGCTCCGCGCAGCGACGCGGTAGCCGGAGTCGCGGCCAGAGCACGACCAGGACGTTGCGGTTCAAGTATTCCGTCAGGTCAGCTTGGGACGACGCCTCGCTGATCACCTTGCTGTACAGGGCTATCGCGGCATCGGGACTCCCAAGGTCGTACCTGCGATTGGGCCCCCAGTCGAGTCGAGTCGGCAGGTCGATGGAACCGGCAGTCGGTCCTTGGAGTACGTCGAGCGACGAGGGAACGACGTACGGGATCATCGCTGCGTACGTGTCGCCGCGCTCCGCCTCCTGCTTGTCACTCAGCGAGCCGGCCCAATCGGCAGCCGTACGCCGGATACGCGCAATCTGCTCAATAGTTGCTCCGTAGCGCACGAAGCCGGTGTCCGGCAGACGGGAGCCGGCGCGCAGCTGAGCCGCGAACGTCTGACGGTCCAGTGGGTGCGCCTCGCGGTGGTCGGCGAGCTCCAGCAGGTCTTCCCGGTCGTACCGGCCGCTGTCCAGGATGAACTGGACGTCGATGAAGTCGCGCGGCTCGAGCCGTGAGTACACGGCACCGACCTTGCTGCCGATCGCGTCGGCCTCGGACAGCACCGGTCCGACCTCCATCGCGACCGGAGGCTGCCACCGATGGTCGACACCCAGGTCGGCCTTCGCCGCCCCCTCGACTACCAGCCGCGCGAACACCGGCGCCCGGCGAGCAATCTCAACGTCCAGCCCAATGCTGCGGTACGTCCGCTCCAGGCGGTCGACGGCCTCGGCGAAGTGGTTGGGGTCGAGGTCGTTCGTGAAGAGGTCGATGTCGTCGGACTCGCGGTCCCCGAAGCCGTGGAGTTGCAGGGCGTAGCCCCCGGCCAGTACGAAGCCGTGCTCGGCCAGAGCGTCCAGCCCGACGGTCGCCATCTGGGTTTGGAGGGGATTCATGAGGTCAGTGTGCCGGGACTGTTGTGCGGGGAAGCAGAGCGGCCGTCCTCGCGGGTGCGAGGACGGCCGGGTGGACTGCTGGTGGTGCGGGTGGTCAGCGCTGTACGCCGGTGCCCTTCTTGGGCTCGGTCTGCGCCGGACGTTGCTGCGCGCCCTGATCGGCGCCCTGACCGTTGCCCTGCTGCGGCGCTTCGCCCGGCGCCTGGAACGTGGGCGCCTGAGCGGCCTGGGAGGCGGGAGCCTGGGCCGCCTGCATCGTCGTCGCGTTGAGCTTCTCGACCTGCTCCTGGAGCTCGGAAATGAGCGTCATTGCCGCCGCCAGCTTCGCCTCCGTGTTCTGCTCCCCGGAGACCCCGATGGCGCGGTTGGAGAGATCGACCCCGTCCTTGGCCGAGACCTGCGGGGCGGCCGGGTTCGCCCGGCCTTCCTTGAACGCACGGAACCCGGCCTCGGCAGCCACCGTCCCGCGGCTCCACTTGTCGGAGACCCAGCGGCCGATCCTCGAGTTGGCGATCCCGCTCGCGACATTCCTGGTCGTACTCGCAACGCCCTGGCCGACGGCGGAGTTGGCAATACCGCGACCCGCAGCGACGGCCATGTTGCCGGCACCTCGCCCTGTCGCAGCAGCCACGTTGCCCGCACCTCGCCCTGCCGCAACAGCGGCGTTGCCGAGGCCGCGACCGGTTGCCGACAGCGCCTGGCCGCCGGCGTCAACGGTGTTGTCCCAGGCCTGCCGCGGGTTGTGCGCGGCGAACTGCGCGCCACGGACGGCCGCGCCGGTCCCGGCTGCCACCTGGTTGCCGACGTAGCGGGCCTGCAGACCGGGCTGCGAGTTCCACGCCGCCTCGGCGGTCTTCATGGTCGCGTTCCACATCCGCTTCAGCTTCGGCTGGTGGTTGAGCATCTTCTCGAGGTTCCGCTGCTGGTCAGGAGTCAGGTTGGTCAGGAACTTGACCGCTGCCTTCCGGTTGCCCGGGGTGAAGAGCGGGCCTGCTGGCTGTGACATTGAGAGAACTCCTAGTCGATGTAGACCGCGTAGCTGACGCAGACGGCCTCGGTCAGCGGCTCCGAGGTCGGCTTGTCGCTGAAGAGGCGAAGCTCCCCGC
>DASSDE010000880.1:0-2239 GCA_035697365.1 Kribbella sp.
CGTCACGACCGGGGCGCCGTTCGGGGCGTAGCCGTTCGGGTCCACGAGCGGGATGTCCGGGGAGAACCGGAACGACTCCGGGTCCTTCGCGATCCGGTAGTGCACGAGGTACGAGTAGTTGTCCTGATCGGGGTTGGCCGGATCGTCGGGCTCGCCGAACTCGTACGTCATGATCCACAAGTCGCCCTTCAACCGGGCCACCGTGGTCATGCCGGGCCGCTCCGCGTACGCAGTACCGGTCGCGTCGTTGACCACAGGACCCCACGTCCGCAGGTCCTTGCTGGTCTGGTGTGCGAGCTTCTGACCGAAGCCGCGGTCCCGCTGGTCGGAGTAGTAGCAGATCAGGTTGTCGTTGTGCAGCAGCAGGAACGGCTCCCACACCGGCGTCGCGCCGTTCGTGGTGTCGGCCGGTCCGCCCTGGGCCACTGTGCTCAGGAACTCCCACGTGAGGCCGCCGTCCGTGCTGGCGTACAGCTGGATGTTCGTACTGCCGAAGTTCGTTCCGAGCCAGTTGCACGAGAAGAGCAGCGTGCCCTTGGGGAAGCCGGCGAACGCGCGGGGCAGCTCGTACAGGCACGGCTGCAGATACACCCCGGAGGGCGCGGCGGGGACGACGCTCTGCTTCGCCCACGTACGGCCGTTGTCGTCACTGCGGTAGAGAGGGAACCCCGGGCCTCCGCCTTGATAGGTGGCGAGCAGGGTCCGCGACTTGCCCGGTGCTCCGGTGCTGATCCGGACCGCTCGAGCGTAGGACGTACGTGAATTACTTTGACCGGCGACGACGACCGGTCCGAACGGAGCTTCCTCCCCGAGCGGCCCGGTGGGCGGGCCGGGCTCGGCGAACGCCGGTCCGGCGAGGCCGAAGGCCATACCGGCGGCTGCGGCGCCCGTACCGAGAAGCATCCGGCGGGAGATCTGTGGAGTCTGGCTGGCGGAATTGGGCACACGGGAACTGCGATGCTGCACTTCTGCCTCCGGTGGGTTAACGGCTGAAGCCTGCGGTGAGGCCGCTGAGGAGCTGCCGGCGGCTGACGGCGTAGAGGATGACGATGGGGAGCGTGGTGAGGACGACCGACGCGAGCACCGCCGGTACGTTCACGCTGTACTGACCCTGGAACGTCCACAGTGCCAGCGGGAGTGTGCGCTTGTCGGGGCTCTGGGTGAGGATCAGCGGCAGCAGGAAGCCGTTCCACACGCCGAGGCCGTTGTAGATGCTCACAGTCACCAGCGCCGGCCGGGTGAGCGGTAGCGCGAGGCCGCGGAGCATGCCCCACTCGCTGGCCCCGTCGACCCGCATCGACTCGAAGAGTTCCTTCGGTACGTCACGGATGAAGTTCGCCAGGACGAGCACCGACAGCGGGATCGAGAACGCGATCGACGGCAGGATCAGCGCGAGCAGGCTGTCGTACAGGTGCATCTTGATGATCAGCAGGTAGACCGGGATGATCGTCGCCTGCAGCGGGATCGCGAGTCCCATCAGGAACATGCCGTTGACCCCGGCAAGGAACTTGCTGCCGGCACCCCGGATGATCGCGTACGCCGCCATGAACGAGATCGCGACCGCCGGCAGGATCGTGCCGATCGTGACGATCACGCTGTTCAGGAAGTACCGCGGGAAGTCCGACTCGATGACGAGTTTGTAGTTGTTCGCGGTCGGCGCCGACGGCAGTGCGAACGGGTTCTGGGTGAAGTACGCGCTCTGGTCCTTGAAGCTGGTGACGACGATCCAGTACAGCGGGATCAGGACGATCGCGAGCCAGATCCAGCCGGCCAGGCCGCCGAACCAGTTCAGCTGCAACAGCTTCCGGGCCCGGAACGAGGGGCTGTTCGCCGGTGCGGTCGTCGTACTCGAGTCACTCGTGACCACTGCCATCGTCACGCACCTTCCTGCTGGCTTGCGGTCGTACTGCCACCCAGCCGCCGCAGCAGCAGGGCGAGCGCCAGGCCGAGCAGCACGATGAGCGCTGCGATCACACTGGCCGGGCCCATCTGGTTCGACATGAAGCCCCGCTTGTACATGTCGAGTGCCAGTACGCGGGTGGCGTCGCCCGGACCGCCCGCGGTCAGGACGAAGATCAGGTCGAAGAAGGTCAGCGATCCGACGACCATCAGCGTCGACGACGTGATGATCGTGTACTTCAGCTGCGGCACCGTGATGCTGAAGAACTGCCGGACCCGCCCGGCGCCGTCGATCGACGCGGCCTCGTACATCGTGGTCGGGATCTGCCGGACGCCGCCT
>DASSDE010000881.1:0-13161 GCA_035697365.1 Kribbella sp.
CGTCGACGATGCCCGTCGCCGCGCCGATCACGATGCACGCGGCAAGCACCCAGCCGAGCCGGGCGGCGTGCTCGCCACCCTCACCGCGGCGCTGACCTATCGCCATCATGGCGCCGGCGATGATGATGCCGAGTCCGCAGATGATGTACGCAATGGTCTTGACCCAGCCGACGACCGCCTTCAGGGGGGTCGTCACGTCGTCCGGAAGCTTTGGGTCTTTGGCCATCGGGACCAGGTTCGGCAGCTCGGTCGCCAGGTGGTGAAGCAACATCATGGTGAACGCCTTTCAGTACGGGGCGGGGTAGTCCGCTGGGTTTGACGCACGAAGTGCGTAGATGGATTCAAGTACTTCGAAGACCTCGTCGGGCGTGTTGTCAGGCGTGGGAGCCTCCCCTCTGCGCCACTCCTCGATCCACGGGATGTCCCAGACCCTCGGAACACCCCCACCGACGATGTCGGCGAAGTCGTCGAGCACTCGGGGCAGCCGGCCCGGGGCGTCCGCGATCAGCACCAGGCCGAGTACGGCGACTCCCTGAACGACTCCCGAGGCCCACTCGATCGCGGCTCGCTGAGCGGCTCGCAGTCCGGACCCGTGGGTCCGGGCAACCAGGATCACCGGTGTGGGCACCGGCGGTGGCGGGATCGGCCATCGGTGGTTGGCCGCCCGGGTCCCCGGAAGCAGGACTGACATCGTGGTCTCGCCGGCACCGCCGTGCACACCCACCCACCACAGCGTGTCCGCAGCCGGAATCGCGAATTTGGGCAGCCGTTGGTCCTCCGCGGGCGCCGGCACCCCGTGCTGCGGGGCGGACGGCCCCCGCGGGGTGATGTCCGGCTGAGGTCCGGGACCCGGTGACGCCGCCTGCTGCGGACCCGGGTTCTGCTCTCGTGTCCACGGGTTCTGCGTCATGGCCCCTCCTCTCGCTGTCCGTCACAGGCTGTCGCCCACCGTATTCTCTCGCTTTCCGGGTGTACTTTCGTGACCCATCCACAGGCGAGGATGTTTCTACCCCCTTGTCGGGGTCAGTCGAGCCGCCGGGCCCGCGTGGTTTCTGCCTGCCCGGAATCCCTGGCATGCCTCGTGCGGGGGACATGCTAGAACGAGGACGTCGGAACCGGATGAGCGAGGGAGATCTGTGGCGCGAATGAGAGGTCACTGTGGCTGAGAAGATCCCCTCCTGGCCCAAGGTCACGATTCGGCTTTACGACGACCACAACGCCGAGGTGAAGATCGCTGGGCGTAGTCACCCGCTCAACCACACGGACCCACGACAGGCTGCGATCCAGCTCGTCGCGGAGCGGGCGGCCCAACTGGGCCGTCCGGTCAAGGTCACCGCGGTCGAGTCCGACGGCGCCTCCTGGCCGCTGGTCGTGCACCCGGACGGGCAGGTCGACGGGGTCGACACCGAGGCCGGCAAGAAGAAGCCGATCTGGCCGATCGTCCTGGCGATGGTGGTGGCCGTCGTACTGCTCGGCGGGACAGTGCTCTATCTGACGGTCTTCAGCAAGCTCGGTGACCACAAGCCGGTGGCGACCGTCTCCCCGAAGCTGCCCTCCCTCCCAGGGCCCGACGTGCACGCCGACGACTTCGCCCCCAAGACGCAGCCGCCGGGCTACACCGCCCACGCCGACTGGACCGTCGACATCGATTCGGACAGCACGCCGACGATCCGTCCGGACGGTACCGAGGTCGCCGTCGTCGTGACGGATCCGGAATCGTCGGACAAGAAGCTCGTCGTGTTCGACGCCAACGGCAAGGTGCTGTGGCAGGACACGATCCCGCAGGATGCCGACAACCCGGTCTACACCTCCATCGACGGCAAGCTGGTCCTCGCGGTGACGACCGAGGACACGCTGTACTACTGGGCCGGCGACGGCGCGAAGGCGCAGGAGATCCAGCTCCCGGACGGTGCCGATGTGCAGTTCTTCGGCAAGTCACCGTTGATCGAGCTGTCCGGCGACAACGCAGGCTACATGGTCATCTCGGGCGGCGTACTGAAGGCGCTCCCGGATCCGCCGCGGTTGTCGACGGTCCTGCTCGCCGAGGGCGACCGGGCGTTGGTGTCACGGTACGACAGCCCGGTCTACTGGGCTCAGCCGGACAAGGGACTGACCCCCCTGAAGCTGGAGAAGCCGGGTGGGGCCGGCGAGGTCCAGCAGGTGGTGGCCGCCAGCCCCGACTACGTCCTGGTGCTCTGGAAACTCGCAAAGGACAACAGCATGGTGATCCCGGTCGTGCACTCGAGCGCAAGCGGCAAGATGGTTGCCGTCTGCGAGAGCCAGCAGGACAGTACGGTCGAGACCTGGGACTGGGTGCCGGATCCGAAGCGCCAGTCCGCGGCCTGGGGTGAGTGTCTGATCAACCTGTCCACCCGGAAGGTCCACATGGTCCCCGGCTTCCGGCCGCTGTCCCTGGCGGGCGGGCTCCTCTACGGCACCCTCGCAGGCAATACGGTCGCCGTGGGGTCGAACTGGAAGCAGACCACGTTGCCGGCGGTCACCCGGCCGTGGGGGATCGCCGGCACCCACGCGATCGTCGTCTACGACTCGGTCCTCTACGCGTTGGACCGCAAGTGAACGCGCGGCGTCGTACGGCGCGCATCCTGACTGCTCTCGCCGCGGTCGGCGTCCTGCTGACTCCGTCCACGCAGGCGCTGGCCGACGACAGCGAGCCGGGGCCGACCGCCTGGCCGACAGTCGACGCTCCAGGCACCGGCCAACAAGCCTCGGAGCCCCAACCGGTCAAGTGGCCCGCCCCGGAGGAAAACCCCGGCTGACCTGTTCGGCAACGTCGAAGGCCCGCGGTCCCCTTGGGGAGCGCGGGCCTTCTGAGTACTACGGGTGTCAGCCGGCCGCGACCTCGAGGCGGACCGTGGCGGCCACCTCCGGGTGCAGCTGGACGGCCACCTGGTGCTTGCCGGTGGTCTTGATCGGCGACGCGATCGCGATCGCGCGCTTCTCGACCAGCGGGCCGCCGGCGGCCTTGATGGCACCGGCGATGTCGGCCGGGGTGACCGAACCGAACAGCCGGCCGGTGTCACCGGCCTTGACGTCCAGCGTCACGGAGAGCTGCTCGAGCTGGTTCTTGACCTCGCTCGCGTGCTCCTTGCCCTGGATCGCCCGGGCGTCGCGCGCCCGCTTGATCGTCTGGATCTGCTTCTCGGCGCCGCGGGTCCAGCCGATGGCCAGGCCGCGCGGGACCAGGTAGTTACGGCCGTAGCCGTCCTTCACCTCGACGATGTCGCCGGGAGCCCCGAGGCCCTCGACCTCCTGAGACAGGATGAGCTTCATGGTCCGCGCCTCCCTCAGCGAGCCGTGCTCGTGTACGGCAGCAGCGCCACCTCACGAGCGTTCTTGATAGCGGTGGCCACATCGCGCTGGTGCTGCACGCAGTTCCCGGTCACCCGGCGGGCGCGGATCTTGCCGCGGTCCGAGATGAACTTGCGCAGCAGCGCGGTGTCCTTGTAATCGACGTACGTCGCCTTGTCCTTGCAGAAGCCGCAGACCTTCTTCTTCGGCTTCCGAATGATCTTGGCCATTGTGGTGCTCTCTTCCTACTTCCAGAGCCCGGCAGTCTGCCGGAATGGTCACTGACTAGTGAATTGCGAGCCGATCAGAACGGAGGCTCTTCCATCGAGCCGCCGCCCTGGCTGGCCCAGGGGTCGTTCTGCTGGGCGGAGGACTGACCGCCGCCGCCCTGCGGGGTTGCCCAGGGGTCGTTCTGGGAGCCGCCGCCACCCTGCTGGTTGCCGCCACCCTGGTTGCCGCCGTAGCCGCCGCCCTGGTTGCCGCCACCACCTTGGTAGTTGCCGCCTCCCTGGTTGCCGCCACCACCGAAGCCACCGCCACCACCGCCGTCGGAGCGCGAGGTCTTGGAGATCTTCAGCGTCGCGTACCGCATGCTGGCGCCGATCTCCTCCACGTCACACTCGAAGACGGTCCGCTTGTTCCCGTCGCGGTCGTCGTAGCTGCGCGCCTTCAGGCGCCCGTGCACGACGACCCGGGAACCGCGGGTGAGGGACTCGGCAACGTTCTCGGCGACCTGCCGCCACACCGCGCACGAGATGAAGAGGGTCTCCCCGTCCTTCCACTCGTTGCTCTGCCGATCCAGCGTCCGCGGGGTGGACGCGATGGTGAAATTCGCCACCGCGGCGCCCGAGGGCGTGAAGCGCAGTTCGGGGTCACCCGTGAGGTTTCCGATCAGGGTGATGGGTGGTTCGCCTGCCATTGCCGTTCCTCCTGTTGTCGGGTGTGGCTGTGTCTACAGCTATTGGTATCGGCTGGAGCCGACAGTACCGATGGCTGCTGACGACCCCAGGGTCAGTGCTGGTCCGGCCGGATGACCTTGGTGCGGAGGATCGACTCGTTCAGCGTGAGCTGACGGTCGAGCTCCTTCACCACCGCCGGCTCGGCGGTCAGGTCGACGACGGCATAGATGCCTTCGGACTTCTTCTTCACGTCATAAGCAAGCTTGCGACGACCCCAGATGTCGAGCTTCTCGACCGTGCCACCTTCCTTGCGGACGATGTTCAGGTACTGGTCGATGGACGGCTCCACGGTGCGCTCATCGAGCTCAGGGTCGAGGATCACCATGACTTCATAACGACGCATGCGCGAACTCCACCTCCTTCGGACTTGGCGGCCACGGTCTCTCCGTGGCAGGAGGGCGATGCGGTGTGCTCCGTACCGGCACTTGCCACCGGCACCAAGCAGTGAGCCCGGTCGATGGACCGGGCCACAGCAAAAAGAGTACCAGCGTTCGGACGGCAGATTGACCATATCCACAGGCCTGTTCTGATCACTCTGCGTCAGCAGGCAACCTCGATCCGGTCACGCTGACGGAGCACCAGCAGGAGCAACGGTACGGCGAGGACCAGCGAGATCGCCGCCAGTACGGGGAACCCGCCGATCGTGAAGAGCCACGGCGAGGTGGCGGTGGCGACCGCCGACACCGTCCAGATCGACGACTCCACACGACTCTCCAGTGCGGCCGATCCGAGCTGAGAGCTTCCGCCGAGGTAGCAGAGGTTCCACGCGTACCCGAGCAGGAACAGGGCGGGTGTGAAGACCAGGCCGGTCCTCGTGACGAGCAGCGCGGCCACCAACAGGCCGGTGAGCCCAGCCAGCGTCACGGCGCGCGGTCCGAAGCGGTCGATCAGCCAGCCGGTGAGCGGCGACAGGGCGAACATCCCCAGGGTGTGGACAGACAGCATCACTCCCAGGGCACCCAGCCCGTCGTGGTGCTGGTGGGTGTGGACAGGCACTGCTGTCGTCACGGACACCATCACCAACTGCCCCACGACCATGACGCCGGCAGCCAGTAGTACAGGTCGTCCGCCAGTCTCCTCGCGAACCTGTGGTGCGTCGGTCGACGCGGTACGCCGGATGTACGTCGCCGCGACCAGCGCGGAGAAGACCGCGGCCAGTGCGAGCAGGAACGGTCCTGCGATCGCGGGCAGGCCGAAACTGGAGGCAGCGGACTGGGAGGGCTCCAGGAGGAACGGTCCGCCGGCGGCGCCGAGCGTGCTGGCCCAGACGACCGTACTCATGGCCGCGGACCGTCTCGACGTCGGTACGAGGTCGGCGGCGGCGTAGCGGGACAGGAGACTCGCCGCGTTACCTGCACCGAGCAGGAACATGCCGATGAAGAGCAGGGCGACCGGTGCGCCCACAGCTGCGAGGACCGTGGCCGCTCCGCCTGCCACACCGATTCCGTACCCGAGCCGGAGGGCTTGCGCGCGTCCCAGCCGAGCTGTCCAGCGGCCGACCGCCATGGCACCCGCGGCGGTGCCCAGCACACCAGCGGTGTTGGGCAGCCCGGCCAGCGCCGGGCCGAGGTCGTCGGCGATCAGGATCGCGCTGATCGCGCTCGCGGCGACCATCGCGGCGTTCATCAGGGCGGCAGCGAGAATGACGGGGATCAGCATGCTCACCACGCTAGAAAGCCGCGGCGCGCCGTTGAAGGCACGATGAAAGGCGTCCGCCCTTGTGGAGCAGCGATCTGAAAGGTGTTCTGGGGACATGACCTTTCAGGAGCGTGAACTCGACGCCACCGACTGGCAGATCCTCGCCGCGCTGCAGGCCGACGGGCGTCTGTCCTTCAACCAGCTCGGCAAGCGGGTCAGCCTCTCGCCGCCCGCGGTCGCCGACCGGGTACGGCGACTGGAGGAGGCCGGCGTGATCACCGGGTACCGCGCCGAGGTCGACCCGGGCAAGGCCGGTCAGCCGCTGTCCGCGTTCGTACAGATGCGCTGTACGACGGGACGCTGCTTGCTGAAGACCACCCGCGCCGAGGACTTCCCGGAGGTGCTCGAGATCCACAAACTGAGCGGCAACGCCTGTTCGATGCTGCGCGTCCGGGTGACGTCGATGCAGCACCTGGAGGGCCTGTTCGAACGCCTCGGTGAGCACGGCGAGATGAACACCCACATCGTGTTGTCCACCGAGTTCGAAGGTCGGCCGGTGCAGCCGCCGGCCCCCGGCGAACGCAAGGTCACCCGGTCGGTCGGCTGGGGCACCTGAGGTCGTGGCGGGAACTGTCCGCGGGCCGTTTTAGGGTGTGGGTATGACTGTGAAGCTTGGTGCGCACGTGGACCAGGAAGACCCGCTGGCCGAGGCGGCCGATCGGGGCGCCGACCTGGTGCAGTTCTTCCTGGGGAACCCGCAGGACTACAAGGCGCCCAAGCTCGCGTACGCCGACGGCGAGGACGCGCTGAAGGAGCGCGCCGCCACCGCGGGCGTCGACCTGTACGTGCACGCGCCGTACCGGCTGAACGTCGCGAACACGAACAACCGGATCCGGATCCCGAGCCGCAAGTTGCTGCAGCAGACGCTGGACAAGGCGGCCGAGATCGACGTCAAGGGCGTGATCGTGCACGGCGGGCACGTCGGCGACGAGGACGACCCGGAGGCCGGGTTCGACAACTGGCGCAAGTGCATCGAGCGCGCCGAGCTGCCGGTCCCGCTGCTGATCGAGAACACGGCCGGCGGCGAGAACGCGATGGCCCGCCAACTGGAGCGGATCGCCCGGCTCTGGGAGGCCGTGCAGGCCTCCGGCAACGACCGGCTGGAGAACGTCGGCTTCTGCCTGGACACCTGCCACTTCCACGCGGCCGGCGAGGACCTGCCGACGATCGTCGAGCGGGTGCTGGCGATCACCGGGCGGATCGATCTGGTCCATGCGAACGGGTCCCGGGACGAGTTCGGCTCCGGCGCGGACCGGCACAGCAACTTCGAGGAGGGTCACATCGACCCGGCCGAGATCGTCGCGGTCGTCGAGGCCGCGGGCGCCCCGGTTGTCGTCGAGACCCCGACGGCGAACAACGGTCAGAAGGCCGACCTCGACTACCTGCGGGCGCACCTCAAGTCGTAGGGCCTGAGTCCGCGGGCGGCTGCTCGCGATCCATCCCGTAGATCCAGTAGGTCAGGGCCCACGGGAGCAGCAGCGAGAGCGCCGAGCGGTTGTCGGTCGGGACGGCGAGCCCGCAGACCACCGCGATCACCACGACCACCGTGCTCACCTTGAAGAGGTCGAGGGAGCCGATGGCGCGGGTGCGCAGTGTGACCTTGTCCCGCGCGCAGCCGACGTACAGGGCGATCAGCGCAAGGACACAGAGGACGACCGCGATCGCGCCGAGCCAGGCGAGGGCGTTGAAGTTCTTCTCGGTCTGGGCCATGCCGGAGATGACGAACCCGCCGGCCAGCAGGGTCAGCCAGGCGCAGGACCATTCGAAGGCCCGGACCGTACGCCGGGCGCGCTCGGCAGGATCCTCGGGCTCGTCGTCCGCCGCGTTCTCCGACTCCCCCGGCTCCTTCGAGGCTTTCGGGTCCGTCGACGGATCGGGGTCTGGCTCCACCATGGCAGTGACGGTAGCGCAGAATGAGGTTATGCAGCCCTGGGCGGAGCGGTTCCCCGATCTGTTCGCGCCGGGCTACTGGGCCTGGGGCGACCTCGACGTCCAGTACACCCTCGAGGAACCGCGCGACGAGCTGATCAGCAACGTGCACGTCGTCTGCCGGACCGCCGGTGGAATCGTTGCCTGCACCAACGACCTGGGCTGGCGCTTCCTCCCGGGCGGGACCCGGGAGCCCGGCGAGACGATCGAGCAGCTGGTGCGTCGCGAGCTGATCGAGGAGGCCGGGGCCCGGGTGACCGGCCCGTTGACCTGGCTCGGTGCCCATCGCGCCGACCACCGCCGCCCGGCGCCGTACCGTCCGCACCTGCCGCACCCGGTCTCGTACTGGGCGAACTTCGTCGCCGACGTCGTCATCGAGCACCCGCCGACCAACCCCGACGACGGCGAGCAGGTCACCGAGGTACTGGTGCTGCCGCCGGACAAGGCGGCCGAGTATCTCGACGGCCAGGTGGAAGAGGTCGGCTCGATCGTCAGGCTGGCTCAGGCAATGCAGCTGGTTTAGCCGCCCGCCACGGCAGCAGTACGGCGCTGAGCGCGCAGCAGATGCCCGCGACCCACAGCGCACCGCGCATCCCGACCGCAGTCGCGAGCACACCACCGAGCGCGATGAACAACGGCTGCAGACACCGCGAGCTGATCGACCACGACCCGATCACGCGCGCCATGAACCCGTCCTCGGTCATCTCCATCCGGTACGTCGTGAACGACGGATTGAACGCGCCGGCGCCGACGAGGAGCGCCGTCTCCGCCAGTGTGATCAGGACGAATCCGCCCCAGCCGTGCGGCGCGAGCGGGAAGAGCAACAGCCAGGGAGCGCGCAGTACGCCGAAGACCAGCAGCATCCACTGCAGCCCGAACCGCCGGGTCAGCCGCGGCGCCAACCGCGCACCGATGAACCCGCCGACACACGAAACGCCGAGCATCGCTCCATAGGTCCACGCGGGCAGGCCCAGGTCACGCAGCATGAAGACCGCCAGCAGCGGCGACGTCATCATCGCCGGTCCACCGAAGAGCTGCGAGTTCCAGAACAGGATCCGCAGGCCGCGGTGCCGCAGGATGTACCGCCAGCCGGCGGTGATGTCGCGCTTGCCTTCGCGTTTGACCGGCTCCGGCTCGGGCTGCTGGATCCGCCGGATGCCGAACGCCGACCCGAGGAACGAGACCGCGTCGACCGCGAGCGTGACGGTGGCGCCGACCAGGCTGACCAGCGCGCCGCCGACCGCGGGGCCGATGCTCAGCGACACCCAGTTCGTCTGCTCGAAGCGGCTGTTCGCCTCGGCCCGCCCCGCGGCCGGCACCAACGCCTTCAGATGCGCGCCGCTCGCCGACTGGAACGCGATCGTGCCGGCCGCCTGGATGACACCCGCGACACACAGCTGCACATAGGTCAGTACGCCGCAGGCCGCCGCGACCGGCACCGACGCCAGCGCGACGAACCGCACGAGGTCCGCCGCGATCATCACCGGCCGCTTGTGCCGCTGCTCGATGAAGTCCCCCAGCGGCAACGCGAGCACCCCGCCCGCCAGCGCGGACAGCGCCGCGAGCAGCGAGACCTGGAGCGTGCTGGAGTGCAGGGCCAGTACGGCGACCAGCGGCAACGCGCCGAGTCCGACCGCCGATCCGAACGCACTGACCGTGAAGGCGACCCACAACCGGCGGAAGTCTCGACCCAAAGACATCCCGCGATCGTAGAAGCCGGCACCGACAAATCAGCGCAGGTTCAGGCCGCCGTCGAGGAGGATCACTTCTCCGGTCAGGTAGCTGTTGTGGACAACCGCGGAGATCAGGTCCGCGACGTCGGCCGGCTGGGCGGCGCGACCCATCGGGCTCGAGGTTTTCCACAGGTCCTGCGCTTCGGTCCACGCTTGGGTCAGTGGTGTGTCGACGAGTCCAGGAGCGACCGCGTTGACCCGTACCGAGGGTCCGAGTGCTGCGGCGAGCAGCTTCGTCGTGTGGTTCAGCGCGGCCTTCGAGGCGGCGTACGCGATCGAGCTGCCCTTCGGCCGGACGCCCGCGTGGCTCGTGACGTTGACGATGCACCCTTCGGACGCACGGAGTGCGGGAAGCGCCGCCGTACAGAGCAGCCAGGGCGCGATCAGGTTGACGTCGAGCAGCTGCCGCCAGTCGGATGCTGTCAGTCCGTCGAGGTCCGCGTGCGGGACGGGCCAGCTGATGCCTGCGTTGTTGACCAGTACGTCGAGACGCCCGTACTCGGACACCACCTCCGGCACCAGCGCGGCGGCGGCCGCGTCATCCGCGAGGTCGGCCTGGTGGTACGACCCGCCCAACTCCGCGGCGAGCGCCTCACCAGCGTCCCGGCTCGACCGTGAGTGCACCGCGACGGTCATCCCGTCAGCCGCCAGCCGCCGTGCTGTCGCGGCGCCGATGCCGGACGCGGACCCGGTCACCAACGCAACCTTCACGCGCCGTACCTCAGGCCGTCGAGGAGCAGGTCGAGCAGACGGTCAGCTTGGTCGCGCCGGCCGCTCGCGGCCAGTCCGACGCCGCTCAGGCTCAGCAGTACGTCGTCGGCGGTCACGTCGGACCGCAGGTCACCCGCAGCGGCCCCGGCGTCGAGCATCGGCTTGATGGCACCGACGAGCAGGTCCCGGCTCTGCGCGTACGGGTCGGCACCGGACGCGATCACGGCCCGCAGCGCGTCGGCCATGCCGAGTTTGCGGGTCATGTAGTCGATGAAGCGGTCCATCCAGGCCCGCAGCGCCTCCGCCGGTGGCAGCTTCGCGAGCAGCTCGGGGGCAGCATCGCAGACCGCCGCGAGCTCACTGCGGTAGGCCGCCTCGATGAGTGCCTCGCGGGTCGGGAAGTGCCGGTAGAGGGTCCCGATGCCGACGCCGGCCTCCTTCGCGATCCCTTCGAGGGTCGCCTCCAGGCCGCACTTCGTGAACGCCTGCGACGCGGCCGTCAGGATCTGGCCCCGGTTGCGCTGGGCGTCCGCGCGCAACGGACGTTCGCTCGTACTGCTCATGTCCCCTCCCTCCGGACAAACCTAGCCGAACTTGATATCCGGAGGCTCCTCCGGTTAACTCGAAAGTACCGGAGGCTCCTCCGGTTAAGCCTAGCTCGCAGAACAGGACAGACGCTGATGAGCAGAATCACCACACCTTTCGGCTACGAGTCGACCGCGGCCGAGGTGATCGCCGGGGTCGACCTGACCGGTCGGCGCGCGATCGTCACCGGGGGCGCGTCCGGGATCGGTGTCGAGACCGTCCGGGCGCTCGCGACGGCCGGCGCCGAGGTCACGCTGGCCGTACGGAACACCGCCGCCGGTGAGCGCGTCGCCGGGCAGATCATCGAGGCGACCGGCAACAACCACGTGTTCGTCGCCCCGATCGAGCTCGCCGACCGCGCCTCGGTGCGCGCGTTCGCCGAGAGCTGGACCGGTCCGTTGCACATCCTGGTCAACAACGCCGGCGTGATGGCTGAGCCGCTGAACCGGACGCCCGAGGGCTGGGAGCACCAGTTCGCGACCAACCATCTCGGGCACTTCGGTCTCGCACTCGGCCTGCACGCGGCGCTAACGGCCGCCGGTGACGCGCGGGTCGTGTCGGTGAGCTCGAGCGCACACCTGCGTTCGGACGTACACCTCGACGACCTGCACTTCGAGAACCGTCCGTACGAACCGTGGGCCGCGTACGGGCAGTCGAAGACCGCGAACATCCTGTTCGCCGTCGAGGGCGCCAAGCGCTGGGCCGCGGACGGGATCGTGATCAACGCGCTGATGCCCGGCGGGATCCGGACCGCACTCCAGCGGCACGTCCCGGAGGACGTACAGCAGCAGTGGGACCAGTACCGCTGGAAGACGGTCGAGCAGGGCGCGGCGACGTCGGTCCTGCTCGCCGCGTCGCCCGTCGTACAGGGCGTGACCGGTAAGTACTTCGAGGACAACAACGAGGCACTGCCGACGGTCGCCGGCCAGAACACCGGAGTCGCGCCGTACGCCCTCGATCCGGAGTCGGCCACTCGGTTGTGGGACCTCTCCGAGCAGCTCGTTTGATCAGACACCGGCTCAGCTACGGATAACGGAGCTGGGCCGGTAGCCTGACCCACCGTGAGTGACTTGAGCATCCGGACCATCTCGTCCGACGAGCACGCCGCGTACATCGCGGCGCAGCCGGCGGCGAGCTTCCTGCAGACGCCTGGCTGGGCCGCGGTGAAGAGCGAGTGGAAGGCAGAGTCACTCGGTTGGTACGAGGCCGGAAAGCCCAGCGATCTGGTCGGGGTCGGGCTGGTGCTGTACCGGCAGATGCCGAAGGTGAAGCGGTATCTCGCCTACCTGCCGGAGGGCCCGGTGGTCGACTGGGACGCGATCGACCTCGGCAGCTACCTGCGCCCGCTGGCCGCGCACCTGGCCGAGCGCGGTGCGTTCGGCATCCGGATGGGCCCGCCGGTAGCGACCCGCCGCTGGAGTGCGCAGACGATCAAGGACGCGATTGCCGGCGGGCAGCAACCGCGACTCGGCGACGTCCGCCCGGACGTGATCGAGCCGTCCGGCGCGACCGTCGGCGACAAGCTCCGCAAACTCGGCTGGAAGCCGCCGCGGATCGCCGAGGGTTTCGCGGCCGGGCAACCGCAGTACGTGTTCCAGGTGCCGCTGGCCGGGCGCACCGAGGACGACCTGCTGAAGGGCATGAACCAGCTCTGGCGGCGCAACATCAAGAAGGCCACGAAGCTCGGGGTCGAGGTGACGCAGGGTGGGCCCGAGGACACCAAGGCCTTCCACCAGCTGTACGTCGAGACCGCGGAGCGCGACCACTTCACGCCGCGCCCGCTGCCGTACTTCGAGAAGATGTACGCGGCGATGGCCAACCAGCCGGCCGATTGCTGTGACTTCCGGATCTACAACGCCCACCACGAGGGTGACCTGGTCGCGTCGACGATCTGGGTCCGGGTCGGCGGTCATTCCTGGTACTCCTACGGGGCCAGCTCGACCGCCAAGCGGGACGTGCGCGGATCGAACGCGATCCAGTGGCGCATGATGACGGACGCGCTCGCGGCGGGCGCGTCCGTGTACGACCTACGGGGCATCACCGACACCTTGGACCCGAACGACCCGCACGTCGGGCTGATCCAGTTCAAGACCGGTACCGGCGGCGAGGCCGTCGAGTACGTCGGTGAGTGGGATCTGCCGTTGAACAAGGCGCTCTACACCGCATTCGACCTCTACATGAGACGGCGTTGACACCATGCCCCTAGTCCTGCACGTCGATTCCGATCGATGGCGCGA
>DASSDE010000882.1:0-4722 GCA_035697365.1 Kribbella sp.
GGGCATGGCCAGCCGCGGAGATAGCTATTACTCTCCGGTTTACTTGACCCCTACGGAGGCCAGCCATGACGCCTGTCGCCGATCCCGGCCAGCTCGCACTGCTCAGCAACCGCAAGGGCACCATGGCCCAGATGTTCCTGGGCCGGGTGGCGGCGACGCCCGAGCGGGAGGCGTTCCGGTTCCCGCGCGGAGAGCAGTGGACGTCGGTGACCTGGCGGGAGACCGAGGCACTCACCCGCCGTCGCGCGGCCGGCCTGATCGCTCTCGGTATCGAACCGGAACAGCGGGTCGCGATCGCGTCGGGCACCAGCATCGAGTGGATCGAGTGCTATCTCGCCGCCGTCCTGGCCGCTGCCGCAACGTCGACAATCTACCCGTCGACAATCTCCGCGGATGTCGCGTTCATCGTCGCCGATGCCGACGTACAGGTGGTGTTCGCCGAGGACGCCGGCCAGGTGGACAAGCTGCGCGAGCACCACTCGGAGACCCCGTCGCTGCGCAAGGTCGTGCTCATCAACGGCACGCCGGAGGAGCAGGACGGCGATTGGGTGATCGGGCTCGGCCAGCTCGACATGCTCGGTGACAAGTACCTCGCCGAGCATCCGTCGATTGTCGACGATCGGATTGCAGGCATCACGCCGGACACCTTGTGCACGCTCATCTACACGTCCGGTACGACGGGACGTCCGAAAGGCGTACGGCTCCCGCACTCGGTGTGGACGTACGAGGGCGCCGCGGTCGAGGGGATGCGGGTGCTGTCGCCGGACGACCTGCAGTTCCTGTGGCTGCCGTTGTCGCACGTGTTTGGCCAGGTGCTGCTCGCCGTCCAGTGCCAGATCGGGTTCGCGACCGCGGTCGACGGGCGGATCGACAAGATTGTCGACAATGCGGCGATCGTCCAGCCGACGTTCATGGCGGCGGCGCCGCGGATCTTCGAGAAGGCCCACGCCCGGATCGTGACGATGATCCAGTCCGAGGGCGGCGCACGAGCGCGGATGTTCGACTGGGCCTTCGGTGTGGGCGCAAAGGTGTCGGCGGTACGGCAGGCCGGCCGTGAGCCGTCAGGGCTGCTCGGTGCGCAGTACGCGGCCGCGGACCGGCTGGTGCTGTCGAAGATCCGGGCCCGGTTCGGTGGCCGGATCCGGTTCTTCGTGTCCGGGTCGGCCGCGCTGGACAAGTCTCTGGCGGAGTGGTTCCACGCCGCCGGGCTGCTGATCCTCGAGGGATACGGGTTGTCCGAGACGTCGGCCGGATCGACGTTGAACCGACCGACGCAGTATCGCCTCGGCAGCGTCGGGCCGGCGTTCCCTGGCACCCAGTTCAAGATCGCCGAGGACGGCGAGATCCTGATCAAGGGCGACGGGGTGATGAGCGGGTACCACAACCAGCCCGCGCAGACCGCCGAGGTGCTGGACGCCGACGGCTGGTTCCACACCGGCGACATCGGGCATTTCGAGGACGAGTTCCTCTACATCACCGACCGGAAGAAGGACCTGTTCAAGACCTCCGGCGGCAAGTACGTCGCGCCGCAGGTGATCGAGGGCCGCTTCAAGACGATCTGTCCGTACGCGAGCCAGTTCATCGTGCACGGCAACCTGCGCAACTTCGTGTCCGCGCTGGTGACGCTGGACCCGGACGCGATCGAGGGCTGGGCGTCGGCGAACGGCATGGTCGGCAAACCGTACGCCGAGATCGTCACCTCGGACGCCGCCCGGGCGATGGTCCAGGGCTACGTCGACGAACTCAACGCCGGCCTGAACCGCTGGGAGACCGTCAAGAAGTTCACCATCCTCGACCGCGACCTCACCATCGAGTCCGGCGAAATGACCCCGAGCCTCAAACTCAAGCGCAAGTACGTCGAGACCCAGTACGCCGAACTCCTGGACAAGATGTACGAATAGCGCTCACCGCGATCTGGCAACGGCACCGGCGAAGGTGTCCTGGTCGAGCCGCACCGTCACCATCGCCACGCGAAGCGACGGGGTGAGGCCGCTCCAGACCGCGTCGGAGATGGCCGACCACGAGATCGGAACGGCGACCGTTGCGGGCCGGCCGTTGGTCACCACGTCCTCGGCCGTGCCCTGGTAGGTGGTTGTGGTCAGGGCGCTGGCCGGTGGGAGTTGGGCCGCGTAGAGAGATGGATGGTCGGTGCGGTCCGGGTCCGTGGACTGGGCGCGGGCGGAGGCGACTACGGCGTCAGTGAGCTCTGTGCCGGTGATGGTGGCGCTCGCGGTGATGCGCGGAGTGCGAATTGGCGGGTCGGGTTCGTAGGTGATGTCTCGTACGGCGAGCTGGAGGTCGAACGACACGGAGCCCGATCCGTTCTGCTGGTCGTGTTTGTGGGCTGCGACCAGTTCGCTGACCTGGGTGCCGTTGCCGACGACGACCCAGTCGTCTCCGCGGATGGCTGCGGTGTAGTGGCGCAGGTCGTCGGGCCGGCCGCCGGAGGTGTCGCGGACGATGACCTCGCGGTCGTGGACGACGAGTTCGCGGGCCTGGGATGCGGTGGAGCGGCCGGTCAGCCAGTACGCGAAGAACGGGACACCGTCCGCGTCCCGACCGATCGCCAGACCGCGCCCCGGGTACTCCGCGGTTCCGAAGAGGCTCACCGGGCCAGGAACTTCCGGATCGCTGAGACGTAGGCGGTGGGTTCTTCCTCGTCGATGGAGTGGGCGGAGTGCTCGAAGATCTCCAGCGTCGCCCGGGGGAGCCGCGCCGCGAGGTCTCGCGGGATGTCGAAGCCGACCTGGCGGTCCCACAACCCAGCGAGAACCAGTGTGGGCAGGTCGAGGCCGGCCAGCTCGTCGACCAGGTCGGCGCGCTCGTTGCCGACCAGCGCCATCGCGACCTCCATGTTCGGCTCCGGCGCTTTCTCGTCGTCGGGCGGGATGTTCGCCGCGTCGTGGTAGAAGAACCGCGCCGCGTTCTCGCTCTGCGCGATCGCGCCGAGCGCCGCGACCGTACGTTCCAGCGGCTCGGTCAGCTCATCGAGCTGCGCCCGTAAGGCCGTCCGCTCGGCGGGGGTGAGCAGCGGGTCGACGGCGCCCGGCCGCATCGTCCAGATCCCCGGATGCAGCGGGTCGGCGATCGGTGGCGCGTGCAGGATCAACTTGTCGACATGGTTGCTGTGAGCAACGGCGTACTCGGCGGCCAGCAGGCATCCGAACGAAACACCCCACGGGACGATCCGCTCGACGCCCAGCACTGTCCGCAGTTCCTCGAGGTCCGCGACCAGCTGCTCCATCGTGTACGTCGACGTGTCGGCCGATGCCGTACGCCCGCAGCCGCGCTGGTCGTAGAACACCACCGGCACGACCTTCGCCAGCTCGTCCCCGACCGATCGCTCGACACCGTACGAGCTCTCACCGGGCCCGCCGTGCAACAGGACCAGCGGCACACCGTCGTTCCCGGCGCCTGCGACTCGCACCCAGTGCTCGACCCCACCTGCCAGTACCTTGCGCACCCCATCACTCAGCATGGCGGCGAGCATACGCGGCACTGGTAGCTAGCGCCCTGCACCAAGACATGTCAGGAGGATCGGGCAGCCTGGAGATGGCTTGTCGCGATCGCCTCGAGATGGGTGAGGTCGGAAGCGACGGTGGCGAACGTGTAGCCCTGGGACAGTCGCAGGTTCGCGGTGTTGCCGTCCGGGGTGTGGATGCCGGCGGCGACGCCCGCCGCGGCCGCGGTCTTGGCGATCAGCTCCAGCGCGTTGCCGAACTCCTCCGCGACCTCGGGATCGTTCGGGTAGCGACCGCCGACAGCGAGGCACAGGTCCGAGGGGCCGACGTAGATCCCGTCGAGTCCCGGCGTCGCGCAGATGTCGGCAACGTTCGCGAGGCCTTGCGGAGTCTCGATCATCGCCAGTACGACGGTGGCCGCATCCGCCTCGCCGGGAACCGGCCCGATCCGCAGACCGGAGCGCATCGGCCCGTACGACCGCGTGCCGGCGCCCGGGTACCGCGCGGCGGCGACGGCGCGGGCCGCATCAGCGGCAGTGTCCACCAGCGGAACGATGACACCAGCAGCCCCAGCGTCGAGAGCGCGGCCGATCGGCGTCGGGTCATTGGCCTCGACGCGAACCATCCCGACGGCGCCAGTGCCCAGTGAAGCGCCGGCGTCGACCGCCATCAGGCCGCTCAGAAGGCCCTGGTACCCCAGCAGCCCGTGCTGTCCGTCGAGCGCGACATAGTCGTACCCGATCCGGGCGATGCGTTCCGTTGCGATCGGTGCGTCCAGGACGACCCAGTACCCGATCAGCTGCTCACGGGCACGCAGCCGATCGGCAAAGTTCTTCGCGTTCATGCTTCTCCTTCAGCGGTTGTAGGGCGGCATCGGTCCGCGCAGGCGGGTCCCGATGGTTTCGCAGGCGTCGAGCACGGCAGTCGGTAGCGGCCCGGCGCGGAGAGCAGCGACGTTGCTGCGCAGGTGCTCGGTCCGCGATCCGCCGATCAGTACCGAATCAACGCCGGGACGTCCCGCGACCCAGCGCAGCGACAGCTCGGCGAGCGTGATGCCCTCGGACTCCGCGAGCTTGCCGAGCTCGCTGACCGCCGCGAACAGCTCCGCGTTCCAATAGCGATCGGTGTACATCGCCGCGACGCGCGAGTCCCCGAACCGGCCGTGCTCCGGCCGCTCCCCGAACGTGTGCCGCCCGGTCAACAGCCCACCGCCCAAGGGGTTGTAGACCACCGTCGCCAGCTCCGCAACGAGGGCGGACTC
>DASSDE010000883.1:0-4155 GCA_035697365.1 Kribbella sp.
AGGCCGCCACCGAGGAAACTTCTTCTGCTGACCGGCATGAGGCCTCACTTCCATCGGAGGGCCACACCATGACATAGTACGTCCTATGTCTTCAAGAGTCGGCGCGCCGGAAATCGTTTCGGCGCCAGTCTTCGATCCGGCGGGCAGTGGTTACCACACCTTCCGCATCCCGTCCGTGCTGGCGCGGGGGGAGCTGGTGCTCGCGTTCTGCGAGGGCCGTCTGCACGGGTCCGGGGATGCGGGCGAGATCGAGATCGTGCTGCGGCGATCGCTCGACGGTGGTCTGACCTGGCAGCCGCTGCAGGTGGTGTCCGCGCAGCCGGGCAAGACCTGTGGGAACCCGGTGCCGCTGTTCGACCCGGCCTCGGGCGACATTGTCCTGGTTACGGTTGAGAACGGTGCGCACGCGGTCGAGATGTCGCTTGCCCGGGGCACCGACCCGGTCGACGGGCGGCGGATCTTCGTACAGCGCTCGTCCGACGACGGCGCGACCTGGAGCCCGACGGTGGAGATCACGGCGCAGGTGAAACCGGGGGATTGGGGCTGGTACGCGACGGGTCCGTGTCACGGCATCACGTTGCGATCCGGGCGTCTCGTCGTACCGGCGAACCACTCGTTCGTACCGTCCGAGCCGGTCGACGACCTGATCCGGCTGAACGGCGGGCACTGCATCTACAGCGACGACGGCGGCGTCACGTGGTCGGTCGGATTCGTGGACCGCAACGACGGCACCGAGATCAACGCCAACGAAACCACCGTCGCCGAGTTGCCGGACGGCCGGCTGTACTTCAATGCCCGTAACCACAAGGGCACCGGCCCGGCCCGGGTGCACGCCTGGTCGTCGGACGGCGGTCAGACCCTCGATGCGCCGTACGCGGGGATTCCCGAGATCACCGCGCCCGGGATCCAGGGCAGCGTCATCTGTCTGCCGGACGGACGGCTGCTGCTGTCCACCCCGGTGAACCCGTCCTCGCGTCGCGAGCTGACCGTCTTCGTGTCCGAGGACGCCGGTGCCTCGTGGCAGCCGGCCCTGGTCGTGCACGAAGCCATGGCCGGGTATTCCGATCTGGTGCAGCTGGCCGACGGGTCGGTGGGCATCTTCTACGAGGCCGGTGAGACGTCCTCGTTCGCCACCTTGCGCTTCGCCACATTCGCCCTTCAGAGGTTGGAGATGTCTTGACCGAGTCCGCCCAGTTGACCGGCGTCGTACCGCCGCTCGTCACCCCGCTCACACCGTCGTACGAAGTGGATACCGTGTCGCTGGCGCGGCTGGTCCAGTACCAATTGGCCGGGGGTGTCAGTGGGGTGTTCGTGCTCGGCACATCGGGCGAGGGTACGTTCCTGACCGACGAGCAGCGACAGGTCGTGCTGGAGACCACGGTCGCGGAGGTGGCCGGGCAGGTACCGGTGCTGGCCGGTGTCATCGACACGTCCACCAACCGGGTCTCCGCGCACGTCTCGGCTGCGTTGAAGGCCAGCGTGGACGCACTGGTCGTCACAGCTCCGTTCTACGCAGCCACGCATCCCGCGGAGATCGAGCGGCACTTCGTACGGCTCAAGGCTGTTGCGGAGGACACGCCGCTGTACGCGTACGACATCCCACCCCGCGCCGGCACCAAGCTCCCCGCCTCCCTGATCACCTCCCTGTCCGAGCAGGGCGTGATCGCCGGCGTCAAGGACTCGTCCGGCCAGGAGACGTCGCTGCGGGAGCTGGTTCTTCAACGCCGTGAGAAGAAGCTGGACCTTGCGATCATGACCGGCTCCGAGGTGACCGTCGACTCCGCATTGGCCTTCGGCGTGGACGGGGTCGTCCCGGGCCTGGGCAATGTGGACCCGGCCGGCTATGTGCGGTTGTACAACGCGGCCGTCGCCGGGGACGCTGCGACGGCGCGGGAGGAGCAGGACCGGCTGTTCCGGTTGTTCGACATCATCAAGGTCGCCGATCGCTCCCGGATGGGGGCCAGCTCGGCCGCGCTGGGGGCGTTCAAGGGCGGGCTGTATTTGCTCGGTGTGATCGACTGTCCGGTGACGGCGTATCCCAGCATCGCCTTGAACGACGGGGAAATCGCCGCGATCCGGCCGCTGCTGGACCGAGCCGGATTACACTGAGCGATTCAAGGGGCCAAGGGAGGCCGGCAGTGACAACGGGTGGGCTCAGCCGGGCACGCGGTGCGGCGGGGAACCAGTCCTTCATCCGTGACCAGATGAAGTCGTACATCCTGGAACGCGGGCTGAAGGCGGGTGACCCGCTGCCGAACGAGCAGGAGCTGATGGCACAGCTCGGCGTCGGGCGGCACCCGCTCCGCGAGGCGATGAAGGCACTGCAGGCGGTCGGCATCATCGAGATCCGCCACGGGTACGGAACCTACGTCGGCGAGGTGAACCTGCAGTCGTTGGAGGACGGCCTCGCGTTCCGGATGTCCCAGTCGATGGCCGGCGATCTTCGCGACGTACAGAACGTTCTCGACGTCCGCCAGGCCATCGAGGTCGGCCTCGCGGACGACGTCGTTGCGCACTTCCAGCAGCACGGGTACGACGCCCTTGACCCGATCGTCGAACGGATGGAGGCGAAGGCGGCCGAGGGCAACTACTTCCCCGAGGAGGACTGGGCCTTCCATCAGGCCCTCTACGAGCCGCTCGGCAACGCCCTTGTCATCGACCTGCTGTCAGTCTTCTGGCGAACCTTCGCCCAGGTCGACGCCCGCCTCCCCGGCGCCCGCTACACCCCCGCCGACGCCGCCGCCTGGCACCGAGACCTCCTCCGAGCCCTCGAATCCGGCAACCCCGCCACCTACGCCCACTCCATGAAGTCCCACTTCAACGGCATCCACACCCGCCTCGGCGAATAGCTCTGCAGTTCGACAGTACGTATACGCCCACTACGAGCTGATTGCCGGTCGAGTGAGCGCGGGACTTGGCATCGAAAGCCGACACCTCCTGTCGAACTGCCGCCTGTGGATGAACGAACGCACCTGTCGGCCGGGATCAGGCACCATCCTGGGATGCAATCGGTCGAACATGTCCTGGCGCACCGGGGCGGATGGGCAACTGCTTCCGAGCTGGCAGGGCTGGTCTCGAGGCACGCGGTCGCGAAGGCTCTCGCGCGCGGTGAGGTCCAGCGGGTCGCCCACGGCGTCTATGGGCTGCCGGGTCTGCCTGCCGACACCGTGGCTGTGCTGGCCTACGACGGTGTCCTCTCGCACGTGAGCGCGGCGGCGGCCTCTGGACTTCCGCTTCTGGTGGCGCCCGAAAAGCCCCACCTGATCCTCCCGCCACACCGCCGCCCACGACCAGGACCACCCGCCGTGCTTCATTGGGCCGCGGTAGGTTCCACCGATCGACGGGACCGGATCACCTCGCTGTCCCGCACGGTCGCCGACTGTTCGCGGATGCTCCCGTTCGCCGAGGCGCTCGCAGTCGCCGACGCAGCTCTTGCCACCCGCCGCCTTCAGCCGGAGGAACTGATGGCCGAAGTGGCCGCGCTGCGGGGCCCAGGGTGCCCGAACGCCCGCCGGGTCGCGGCGGCGGCGACGCCTTTGTCCGGCAGCTTCTTGGAGTCGATGCTCCGGGCGCTGCTGGTCGACGCGGGCATCGACGGCTTCGAACCGCAGGTGCTGGTCTCGCAGGACGGGTTCCATGCGCGAGTAGATCTTGGGCATCGCCTTGCCAGGTTGGCCCTGGAAGCCGAGGGATTCGAGTTCCATGGCTCGCGTCGGGACTTCGCCGCCGACTGCTACCGGTACGACGAGCTGAACGCCGCAGGGTGGCTGGTGCTCAGGTTCACCTACGAGCAGATCATCGGCGACCCGGCCTGGGTCATCGCCACCGTCCGCGCTGCGCTGGCCCAGTGCCTCGCCGCCTGATCTGCAGTTGGACAGTACGTATACGTCCACTCCACCGCCTCAGCCCCGCCGCTGAGCGTGGTGGTTTCGGCCAGTGGGCGTATACGTACTGTCCAACTGCAGTCTCAGGCGAAGAGGGTTCGGCGTCGATCGATTCCTCTCCTGCTTCTTTCCCTTTGTTTGGGTTAGGCGAAGAGGTTTTCGGAGTCGATGATGGTGTAGGCGTAGCCTTGTTCGGCGAGGAAGCGTTGGCGGTGGGCGGCGAATTCGGCGTCGATGGTGTCGCGGGCGACGATGGAGTAGAAACGGGCGG
>DASSDE010000884.1:0-2001 GCA_035697365.1 Kribbella sp.
AGACACCTACAGCAATTTGATCCACTACGGCGAGGCTGACAAGGGCGGCCACTTCGCAGCCTTGGAACAGCCCGAGATCCTGGTCAGCGAAATCCGCACCGGCCTGCGCACCCTTCGTTCCTGACGGCAACACGCCTACTCAGGAGCGCGCGCCTATCGCGCAGGCTTCGTCGGGCTGTTCGGGAGGAGTGGCGACCGGTCGGGTGTGCCATTGGACGATCAGGACCGCGGAGAGTACGAGGGCGCCGCCCAGCCACTGTGTGGTGGTGAGTTGTTCGCCGAACACCGTGGCTGCGGCGACCACCGTGACGACCGGCTCGAAGATCGAGAGGATCGAAGCCACGGACGGTCCGACGCGCGCCATCCCGGCGAAGAACAACAGGATCGCGGCAACCGTACTGATCAACGCGACGGCAGTCAGCCACAACCACCCGATTGCCGCGAACCGAAAGCTAGGCCCGCCGCGCAGAAAGCCCAACAAAACAAAGGTTCCGAACGCGCCAATACACACCAGCGCGGTCAGCACGAGCGGCGGTACGTCGCTGCCCAGCGAGTCCCCGACCATGATGTAGGCCGTGTAGACGATTGGTGCACCCAACGCAAGCAGAATCCCCAGCCAGTCGAGCTCACCCGACAGAGCACCGCTGAGGACCAGCCCGATCCCGAACAGTGCGATCACCAGCGCGGCGATGCGCCGGCGCGACGTCTGCTCGCGCCGGAGTGCGATCGCCGCGCCCATGACGAGGATCGGATAGAGGTAGAGGATCAGCGCGACCAGCGAGGCATCGATCCGCGCCAGCGCGGAGAAGTAGAAGGTCGACTGCGCGGCGTACCCGAAGGCGCCCATCGCGAGTCCGGTCGCCACGGCTCGTCGCGGCAGGTTGCGCAATGCGCCGCGGGCGAGGGCGATGCCCAGCAGTAGTACGCCGGCCAGACCGAAGCGGACCAGCAACAGCGCATTCACCGATACGCCCGCGTCGTACGCGAGCTTGCCGAACACGGCCATGACCCCGAAAGCGGCGGCGGAAAGAAGGCAGCAGAGGCGTCCCACGACATCGATGGTCAGACCAGTGAACCGTTCACGTCCATCACGGCTTCACGGACAACACTGTGAAGCTAAGCTGAACAAATGATGGATCTGCGCCGCCTGCGGTTGTTGCGTGAGGTGCACGGCCGCGGCACCGTCCATGGCGCGGCCCGCGCGCTCGGCTATTCGCCCAGCGCGATCTCCCAGCAGTTGGCGGTTCTCGAGCGTGAATCCGGTACGCCATTGCTCGAACGGATCGGTCGCAACGTACGGCTGACAGCTGCCGGCGAGGTCCTGGTTCGGCACGCGACCGTACTTCTCGAAGGAGTCGAGGCGGCCGAAGCGGAGCTGGCTGCTGTTGCCGCCGGTCGGCTGGCAGGCCTGGTCCGGATCGCGTCGTTCCAGTCCGCGTTCATCCGTGTCGTGGCGCCGGCGATCCGCAGTCTCGCGACGACGCATCCCGAGATTCGCGTGGAGGCGGCGGAGTTTGAGGTCGAGCAAGCGGCGCCTGCACTGCGGCTGCAGCAGTTGGACGTGATGGTTGGTGACGAGTACGACGGCCAGCCGCGCGCCGTACACGCCGACCTGCACCGCGAGCACCTGCTGCGTGAGCGGATCCACGTGGTCCTTCCTGCGGATCACCCGTTGGCCGGTGCCGAACGCGTCCCGATGCGGGAGCTGGGCGGTATGTCGTGGGCGGCTTGTCAGCCTGGTACCGGACACCGTGAGATGCACGTGCGCGTCTGCCGCGAGCTCGGTGGATTCGAGCCGGACATCCGGTACAGCTCGGACGATTTCCTGATCCTGTTGGAGCTTGTCCGTACGACGGGCGCCGGCGCGCTGCTCCCGGATCTGGTTGTCGGAGCGGGCGCGCCGGGAGTCGCCGTACGGCTGCCGGCTGAAGGAGAGGTAGGACGGGGCGTCTTCCTGCTGACCCGTCGTACCCGAACGCCCGCAGTCTCCGCCGTCGCCGA
>DASSDE010000885.1:0-5133 GCA_035697365.1 Kribbella sp.
CATCTCGGCGCCTCGCTGGAAGGCTCCTGGGGCAACGAGTCCACGTTCGTCGAGACCATCGCCGACGCACTGGAATTGCTGCGCGGCGAGCTGCGCGCGGGTGACGTCGTCCTGGTGAAGTCCTCGAAGGCGGCGAAACTCCGCAGCCTCGCCGACGCCCTGGTGGAGGCACAGCCGTGATCTCGATCCTGTTCGGCGGCGCCGTCTCGATGGTGCTGACCCTGCTCGGCACCCGGTATGCGATCAAGTGGCTGGCCAAACACGGCTACGGCCAGGAGATCCGCGACGACGGACTGGCGTCCCACCAGATCAAGCGCGGTACGCCGACCATGGGCGGCACCGTGTTCATCGCCGCCACGATCGTCGGGTACTTCGCGGCGAAGCTGTTCACGATGATCGCCACCGGCAACGGCGGCGGGCCGACCGCCTCGGCGGTCCTGGTGCTGTTCCTGTTCGCCGGAATGGGCGCGGTCGGCTTCCTCGACGACTTCATCAAGATCTTCCGGCAGCGCAGCCTCGGCCTGCGCAGCAAGGCGAAACTCGCCGGCCAGACGCTCGTCGCAGTGGTCTTCGCGGTGCTCGCGCTGCAGTTCCCCGACGACCGCGGGCAGCGGCCGGCATCGCCGTTCATCTCGTTCATCCGCGACATCGGCTGGCTCGAGCTGCCGGCCATCCTGGTGATCATCTGGATCCTGCTGCTGATCGCCGGCATGTCGAACGGCGTGAACCTCGCCGACGGCCTGGACGGCCTGGCCACCGGTGCGTCGATGATGGTGTTCGGTGCGTACACGCTGATCTGCATCTGGCAGTTCAACCAGAGCTGCGCGACCGAGCGTGGCGTCGGCGCCAAGTGTTACGAAGTACGGGATCCGCGGGACCTGGCGGTGGTCGCGGCCTGTCTGACCGGCGCGTTGTTCGGGTTCTTGTGGTGGAACGCGTCGCCGGCGAAGATCTTCATGGGCGACACCGGTTCGCTGTCGCTCGGCGGTGCGCTGGCCGGGTTCGCCGTGATGACCCGGACCGAGCTGCTGGTGCTGCTGCTCGGCGGCCTGTTCGTCGTCATCACCGCGTCGGTCATCCTGCAGGTCGGCTACTTCAAGATCACCAAACAGGCCACCGGCGTCGGGAAACGGCTGTTCCTGATCGCCCCCTTGCACCACCACTTCGAGATGCTCGGCTGGGAACAGGTGAACGTGGTGATCCGGTTCTGGATCATCCAGGGCCTGTGCGTGGTGATCGGCCTCGGCATCTTCTACGCGGAATGGGTAACCGGATGAGTCTCTCCACGCGCACCGACGAGGGCTGGGACACCACGCGGTTCGTGGTGCTCGGGTTCGGGACGGCGGGGTATGCCTGCGCCGACTCCCTGATCCAGGCCGGGGCGGAACACGTCGTCGTGCTGGACGACCGTGACACCGAGGCGCTGCGCGAGAAGGCGCAGATCCTGGAGACGTTCGGCGCGGTGATCACGCTCGGCCCGGGCAGTACGGCGGAACTTCCGAAGCACGTCGACGTCGTGGTGACGAGTCCGGGCGTACCGCCGCACGCGCCGCTGCTCGCGCAGGCGGCCGAGCTCGACGTACCGATCTGGAGCGAGATCGAGCTCGCCTGGCGGCTCCGCGACCCGGCGAACGCGGCGCCGTGGCTGTGCATCACCGGGACCAACGGCAAGACCACGACCGTGCAGATGCTGACCGCGATGCTGCAAGCCGCCGGCCACCGGGCCGTTGCCGCGGGCAACGTCGGGCTGCCGCTGCTCGAGGCCGTGCTGGACCCCGAGCCGTACGACGTGATCGCGGTCGAGCTGTCGTCGTACCAACTGCACTTCACGCACTCGATGTCGGCGCACTCGGCCGCCGTGCTGAACATCGCGCCGGACCACCTCGACTGGCACGGTTCGCTGGCGGCGTACGCAGCCGACAAGGGGCGGATCTTCGAGAACTGCCAGGTCGCGTGCGTCTACAACGTCGCCGACGCGGCCACCGAGCGACTGGTCGAGGAGGCCGACGTGATCGAGGGCTGCCGCGCCATCGGCTTCACCCTCGGTACGCCGGGACTCTCGATGCTCGGACTGGTCGACGACCTGCTAGTCGACCGCGCGTTCGTGGAGCAGCGCGCGACGTCCGCGCTGGAGCTCGCGAGCCTGTCCGACGTCACGCCGCCCGCACCGCACAACGTGGCGAACGCACTGGCCGCCGCCGCATTGGCCCGCTCGTTCGGCGTACCGGCGACCGCCGTTCGCGACGCGCTGCGGGGCTTCCGGCCGGACAAGCACCGGATCGCGCACGTCGCGGAGGTTGCCGGGGTCAACTATGTCGACGACTCGAAGGCCACCAACCCACACGCGGCGCAGGCCTCGTTGCTGGCCTACGAGCACGTGGTCTGGATCGCCGGCGGCCAGGCCAAGGGCGCGACCTTCGACGACCTCGTGATCGCCGCCCGCGAACGCTTGCGCGGCGTCGTGCTGCTCGGCCAGGACAAGGCCGTGATCGCGGAAGCTCTCGAGCGACACGCACCGGATGTCCCGAGGATCGTCGTCGAGTCAACCGACACTGGAGCCATGGAGATCGTGGTGGGGGAGGCGGCGAAGCTCGCACAGGTTGGTGACACCGTGCTGCTCGCCCCTGGCTGCGCTTCGTGGGACATGTTCGCCAACTACGGAGCCCGCGGCGACGCCTTCGCCGAAGCCGTACGCCGACTGGGGTGATCGCGTGACGTCGATCGCCGATCAGCCGGACCAGAAGAAGCAGACCAGTGCCGATCGCCCGTGGATCGCGGCCGTCAAGGACGTGCTCGACCGGCCGCTGACGTCGTACCACATCGTGCTCGGCGCGACCGGACTGCTGCTGGTGCTCGGGCTGATGATGGTGCTGTCGGCATCCAGCGTGCTGTCGCTGCGGGTGAACGGCAACAGCTACACGATCTTCGTCCGGCAGCTGATCTGGGTCGCGGTCGGCCTGCCGATGGCGTACGTCGCCTCGCGGATGACGCCGCGGCACTTCCGGATGCTCGCGTACGTCGCGCTGCTCGGGTCCGTGTTCCTGCTCGTACTGACCTACATCCCGGGCCTCGGCGTCGGCGTGAACGGCAACACCAACTGGCTGAACCTCGGCGGCCCGCTGCAGATCCAGCCGAGCGAGTTCGCGAAGCTCGCGATGGTGATGTGGTGCGCGGACCTGTACGCCCGCAAGGAGAAGCTGCTCACCCAGTGGAAGCACCTGCTCGTTCCGATGGTGCCGGTCTGCGGTCTGGTGATCGCGCTCGTGGTCGGCCAGCACGACCTCGGGACCGCGCTGGTCCTGATGGCCGTGATGATCGGCATGATCTGGATCGTCGGCGCGCCGACCCGGCTGTTCCTCGGCACGATCGCGGTGGTCGGCACGGTCGCGGTCTACTTCGTGCAGGCCGAGAAGTACCGCCTCGAGCGGGTGACCTCGTTCCTGGATCCGTTCGCGTCCCCGACCACGGTCGGCTGGCAGGCGTACCACTCGTTCTACGCGCTCTCCACGGGCGGCTGGTGGGGCGTCGGCATCGGCAACAGCCGGCAGAAGTGGAGCAATCTCCCGGAGGCGCACACCGACTTCATCTTCTCGGTGATCGGTGAGGAGCTCGGGCTGGTCGGCTCGCTCACCGTGCTCGCGCTGTTCCTCACGCTGGCGTACGCCGGGATGCGGATCGCGACCCGGAACACGCAGCCGTTCGTCCGTTATGCGGCCGCCGGGATCACGGTCTGGATCATGTCCCAGGCGCTGGTCAACCTCGGCGCGGTGATCGGTCTGCTACCCATCGTGGGTATCCCGCTCCCGCTTTTGTCGTACGGTGGTTCCGCACTGCTGCCGACGCTGATCGCGATCGGCATGCTGCTGTCCTTCGCGAAGGCCGAGCCCGGCGCGCAGGCCGCCCTGAAAGAAACCCGGCGTCCTCGTTTCGGCTGGTTGCCTTCGCGGCGTATGTCGTACAAGTGAACCCGCGGGAGCGTTGGAAGCCTTGCCCAGCATCGTCCTGGCCGGTGGCGGTAGCGCCGGCCACACCTCACCCCTGATCGCCACGGCGGACGCTCTGCGCCGGATCGACCCCACCGTCGAGATCCTCGCCCTCGGGACCGAGCGCGGGCTCGAGACCCGCGTGATCCCCGAGGCCGGGTACCGGTTGGAGCTGATCCCGCCGGTGCCATTGCCCCGCAAGCCCACGCCCGCGCTGTTCGCCGTCCCCGGGAAGATGCTGTCCTCGGTCTCCGCGGCGCGGCGGATCCTCGACGAAGCCAAGGCGGACGTGCTGGTCGGCTTCGGGGGATACGTGTCCACTCCGGCCTACGTCGCCGCCTGGCGGCGCAAGACCCCGATCGTGGTCCACGAGGGCAACGCGGTGCCAGGGATCGCGAACAAGTTCGCCGCCCGGTACTGCACCGAGCATGTGTTGACCTCGTTCCCGGGATCCGAGCTTCCGCACGCGGAGTACGTCGGGCTGCCGATCCGGCGGGCGATCTCGACGCTGGACCGGGCCGCCCTGCGCGCCGAGGCCCGGCAGTTCTTCGGCCTCGACCCGGATGCGCCGACGCTGTTCGTGACCGGCGGGTCGCAGGGCGCGCAGCGGATCAACGAGTCGGTCTCGGGCGCCGCGGCGGATCTGCAGGCGGCCGGCATCCAGGTGCTGCACGCGATCGGCCCGAAGAACACTCTCGAGGTGCCCCGTGAAATTGCAGAGGCCGGCCCGCTCCCGTACGTCGTGCTGAACTACGTCGACCGGATGGACCTCGCGTACGCCGCCGCCGATCTGGTGGTGTGCCGATCGGGCGCGAACACGGTGACCGAGGTGTCGGGTGTCGGCCTGCCGGCGATCTACGTCCCGCTGCCGATCGGTAACGGTGAGCAGCGATTGAACGCGAAGCCGGTCGTCGACGCGGGCGGCGGCGTGCTGATCGACAACGCCCAGCTGACCGTCGACTGGGTGCGCGGAGGAGTGCCGCAACTTCTGCTCGACCGCGAGCGTCTGACAGCCATGTCCACAGCTGCGACCGGAGTGATCCGGACCGACGCCGACGAGCGATTGGCGCGGATCATCCTCGATGTGGTGAGGTCTGCTTCGTGATCGTCACCGCTCCTGACACTCTGCTTCCGGCCGAGAAGCTCGGCC
>DASSDE010000886.1:0-2317 GCA_035697365.1 Kribbella sp.
CGTTCGATGCTCGGCGACTGCGGCGCGAACGGGCTCGGTGCGATCACCGGTACGGCGCTCGCCGCATCGCTGCCGGCTCCGCTCAAGGCGCTCGCCCTGGCAGCGGTCGTCGGGCTGAACCTGGCCAGCGAGAAGGTCAGCTTCACCAAGGTCATCGCCGACACCCCCGCCCTGGACAAGATCGACCAGTGGGGCCGACGTCCCCGGTGAGCGAAGACGGCCGGGGCACGGACCGCCCAGCCGACGCCGGAGGAGCTGACGGCTCGTCCACCACCCCCTCCTCGCAGAGCAGTTCCGGTGGCGCGCGGATCGCGCAGGCGGCGTTGCTGGTGGCCGGGGTCACTGTGCTGGCCAGGGTTGTCGGGTTCGGTCGCTGGCTGGTGTTCTCGAAGACGATCGGCGCCGGCTGCCTGGCCGAGGCCTACACGACGGCCAACCAGCTGCCGAACATCCTCTTCGAGGTCGTTGCCGGTGGTGCTCTCGCGGGGGCTGTGATCCCGGTCCTGGCCGGGCCGGTCGCGCGCGGGGACCGCGCCGCGCAGGGGCGGATCATCGGGGCGTTGCTGTCCTGGTCGTTCGTACTGCTCGCGCCCGTCGCCGTACTGGCGTGGGTGCTGGCCGGCAGCTACACCGACGCGATGCTCGACCCCGGCGCCGAATGCGGTGGCTCCACAGCGACCGGCACCCGGATGCTGGCGATCTTCGTACCGCAGGTCTTCGGGTACGCGGTCGCAGTGGTCGCCACCGCCGTGCTCCAGTCCCACAAGCGGTTCGCGGCCGGCGCACTCGCGCCGCTGATCTCCAGCCTGGTCGTCGTCGCGACGTACTTCGTTTTCGCTGCCGCCGCCCCGGACGCGGATTCGGCCCCACAAGGCGCAACCGACCTGCTGGCCTGGGGTACGACGGCCGGTGTGCTCGCTCTCGCCCTGACGGTGCTGGTCCCGATGCTCGTGCTCCGGCTGCCGATCAAGCTGACGCTCAGGCTGGACCCCGGCGTCGGCCCCGTCCTGAGGAAGCTCGCCCTCGCGGGTCTCGCGGTGCTGATCGCGCAGCAGCTCACATTCGTCGTCACGACGTACCTGGCCAATCACCGTGGCATACCGGGCAGCATCGCCGTCTACACCTGGGCGAACGCGATCTACCTGCTGCCGTACGCCGTGCTCGCCGTTCCGATCACCACCGCCGTCTTCCCCCGCCTGGCGGCTGCCTTCGACGCGGGGGAGGGCTTCGACCGCTACGCGTCGACGTCGACGCGTGCAGTGCTGCTGGCGGGTGGCGCCGGGGCAGCCCTGCTCGTCGGTACGGCGGTCCCGGTCGGCCGGATCTTCGCCTACAACGACGGCGCCGTACAGACCGCCCAAGCGACGTCACTGACCAACGGGTTGCTCGCCTTCGCACCTGCTGCGATCGGATTCGCGGTGTTGATGCACCTCGGCAGAGTGCTCTACGCCCGCCACTCGGGCCGTGAGGTCGCTGTGGTGACGTCCGGCGCCTGGGTGCTCGTTGCCGTGGTCGGTGTGGTGCTCACTGCGCAGTGGGACGCGGTGCCTGCACTGGCCGCCGCGATGTCGGTTGGAATGGTTGTGGGCGCGTTCGTGCTCCTCCTGGTACTGCGTCGTGAGGCAGGCCCGGGCGTACTGACCGGAGTACCCCGCGCGCACCTCACAGCACTCGCAGGTGCCGTACTGGCCGGTGCCGCGGGCTGGGCGGTCGCACGGCCCGCTGCAGACGGCGGAATCGGCAAGGCCGTCGGTTTCTCGGTTGTGTCCGGGCTGGCCGTTGTCGTCGTGTACGCCGGGGTCGTGCTTGCATTGGATCGCGCGGACGCTCGCGCGCTCGTACGACGGGAGAAAGCTTGACGTCCTCCCCTCGCCTGCAGGCGGGGGATTCCAACTACGCGACCATTGGAGGTGCATGTTGAGGTTCACGCTTCTCGGAGACCAGTACCGCAGTCTCTCCGCGTGCGTTCACGGCCCGTCCGGCCGCGATGTCACGCGCCATGTCGGCGACGTTGATGGCCGCGTTCACGTCGGCGTTGGCCTCGTACGAGCAAGCGACGCACCGGAACACTGCTTGGCTCTCGCGGTTCTCCGATGCGCAATGCCCACAGGCACTGCAGGTCTGCGACGTGTATGCAGGATTGACCTTCTCGACCCGGCCCGGCGACTTGTGCTTCAGACGCTGAACCAGCAGCCCCCAGCCCTGGGCGAGGATTCCCCGGTTGAGCCCGGACTTCTGCCGTACCATGCGGCCCGGCGCATCGACGTCGCCCCGTGCCGACCTCGTCATGTTCTGGACCTGCAGGTCTTCGACACCG
>DASSDE010000887.1:0-3493 GCA_035697365.1 Kribbella sp.
GTCACGTTCTGGTAGTCCGGGCCCGCCTTCAGCCCGGTCCCGTACACCCCGAGCGCCTTGCCGTTCCCGTCGTACAGACCGATGTAGTCGAGCCCGCTCGGTACGTCGATGCTCGACTTGATCCGGAGCCGGAGCCGCAACGGCTGACCCGGGACCGGGATCCGGTTCGCGGCGCCGTTCGCCGAGATCCCGACGTTCCGCATCGCGGGGAAGTCGATGCGCAGCCCGTCGGCGTCGACCGAGCGCGTGGTGGCCGCGGTGCTGTTGTTGTTCCAGTGCTGCAGTACGTCGTCGTCGAAGTCGTACACGATCTTGGTCTCGACGCCGACCGTGATCGGCAGCTTCACCTCACGACCCGCGGCCATGACGGTGAGGATCGTGCCGGCGCTGGTGAGCGGTGTGACCTTCAGCTTGCCGTCGACGGGTTGTACGTCGACGACGCTGTGGTCGTAGTCCAGCTTCAGGTCCCGCGGGTCGATCGGCGCGGTGTACCCCTGGTCGTCGCGACCGGTGACCGCCACGCTGACCGCATTCGCGGGAGTTGCCTCAGGCAATGACAAGCGGCCGGTCGACAGCTCCAGGCTGTGCAGCGGCCCCAGTACGTCGACCTGCTGCTCGGTGCTGTGAACGCGGCCGACGGAGGCGCTCACTCTGATCGGGCCGTGCTGGGATGCCGTCAGCGACCCGTCCTTGATGTTGCCGCCCTTTGCCTTCCAGACCAGCTTCCGCGGGTCGGTCGCGACCGGGGTCAGGTGGTTGTCGACCGCCTTCACGGCGAGCCGGCGATGCATCCCGGGGAAGACCTTCACGCCGCCGTCCGCGGCGGCCTGACCGGCGCCGGGCTTCACGAGCAGCTGGTGGATCTTGCGGTCGCCGGGGCTGACGAAGACCCCGACGCCGTTCGGGTCGTTGCGCTCCTGACCGTCGGAGGGGGTGTTGCGGACCGTCGTACCGTCCTCACCGAGACCGCGCGCGACCATCGTGGTCGAGCCGCCGCCGTCGAGGTTGACCGCGGTCTGGATGCCGCGGTCGGCCAGGTCCTGGGCCTCGCGGTCGATGCCGATGCCGCCCTTGCCGGTGCCGCCCGGGCCGTCCCAGGTGGCGAGCACGAGCGTACGGCCGCCGTTCTTGAAGCCGAGCGCGGTCCGCGGCGCGATGGACTTGTCGAGCCCGGGCACCGGCTTGCCGTCCTTGACGATGGTGCCGCCCTGACCGAGCGCGAACTTCATCGACCTGGCCAGGTCGTTCGCGAGCTCGTAGTGCAGCGTGACGGCGGCGCCCGGCTGCAGGGCCCGCAGCGCCGTCGCGGCCGCGTCCCGCCCGACCAGGTAGAAGCCGTCGGCCGGAATCGCGCCGGCGCCCGCCCCGGTCGCGTTGACCGAGACGACCTTGCCCTGCTGGACGAGCACCTCCGCGACGTCCGCGTTCGCGAAGCCACGGGCGCGGCTGTACTCACCCCAGATCGGCGTGTACGCCACCAGCCCATCGGCCGGTACGCCGCCACCGTTGGCCGCGTTGACGGTCAGCACCTTGTGGTCCGTACCGCCGAACGTCGCGGTCGAGTCCACCGCCAGGTCGACCAGCTGAGCGATCCCGTCCTTGCTGACGCCGACGTGCTGCCGCCCGCTCGCATCGGCCGACTTCAGGAGCTGCCCGTTCTGCACCTCACCACCGAGCGCGGCGTTGCTGTTCCCGATGTCGAAGAACTCGCCGTTGACCCCGGCCACCGCACCGGCCTTGTTGGCCGCCGTACTCAACGGCCCACCCGACGCGACCGGACCGGACGTCAGCAGGTCGGTACTGACCGCCTTGTCCGCGAGGTCGATGGTCAGGTACTGCGCGTCCACCCAACCGCGCTGGTCCACGCTCTTCACGTGGTTGAGCAAGATCCCCGGCCCGACCGTCTCGGTCGAATCCACCAGGGCAAGACCGGCCACCGGATGATCGTCGGCGTACCCGACGGCCGGCAGCGACCACAGCGAACCGGCAGCCACCACGGCCGCGATCCCGGTGGTCAAGCGATGACGAACTTTCATCGTCGACCTGCACTCTCTGACGCTCCACGCCGGACACCCCCAGCCCGACCGCACCGCCCCGACGGCGGCGCAACCACCCACCGTTCCCTGAGACAACAACGTCCCGGTAAACCACTGACGACGTACCCCCATCAGCCCGAAGACGTCTTACCATCTTCACCGGCCGATCAGCGCAGGGCGATACCGGGCAGCCGCCGGGCGTCGGCGCCCTTGGCGTACCGGCGGGCGGCCACGGCCAGGAAGCCACCGCCGAGGAGATAGACCGCCGTGAACGGCCAGAAGTTCTCCTGCACACTCGGCCACAGGAGATCGAGCACGATCCCGACCACGAGCGCCGACAAGATCGCCGTCAGCGGAAGCAGGACCGCCAGGCCGACGACGGCATCCATGCCCGAAGCAGCCCGACGACGCACCAGCCGCCACATGGCGGCGGCCAGGAGAAGGAGACCGCTGGGAACGATCGCCAACGCGATCTCCAAGGACCGCTCGCGCATGGCCCCCGGCGCCAGGTCGGTCTCCTGACTGGCACCGTCGGCCGCGATCGCCATCAGCTGCCCGCGCCAGATCGTGCCGGTCACCCGATCGCCGTCACTGATCCGATCGAGGACCGGCCCACCACCGGCATAGCGCGTCTCCCATCTGGTGCCGGTCGCGCTGGTCAGGACCGCCGTACTCGTACCTCTCTGATAGCTCCGAATCGCATGGAGGTCGGACACGGTGAACTCTTCCGTCCACAGGCATTCCGCCGGCGCCGACGGAGCATCCGGACACCGCGCTGCGCTCTGGTACGCGTGCAGGTTTCGATCGCCGTGAGGTACGTCCTTCACCACCAGGAAAGATCCAACAGCCACGAGCACAACTCCGCCCAGCAGCGTAAACACTGTCGCAACCGCCGTACGTAAAATTCCCACTGTCCAAGCATCTCGCTACGCCAATTCTTGACAAGCGGTTTTCAGTTGACGCTCAGCCGGCGACTGCCGCCTCCAGCTGGCGGGCGAGCCAACGCTCGTACTGCTGCGGAGACCAACCGCAGCGACGGACGAGCCGGTCGTAGATCTCGGGGGCGGTGAGCGTCCAGACCGCGTCGACGACCGCCTGCTCTTTACCCAGGGGTAGACCTTGTAGACCGGCGAGGTTGCCGCGGCGGCGCTCCTCCTCGATGGTCGCGACGAACTGCTCGAGCGCGCGATCACCGCCAGGACCTTCAGCCAGGATCGTCCCCAGCAGCGGCCCGACCCGATCCCAGATGGCGCACACCCAGGCCGCGTACGCCGCCGCGTACGAACTCACGTCCGCCGCCTCGACGACCGCACGGAACGCCGGCCGGTCACTCATCGGCGTCGGATCCTCGTCGCCGGCCAGCATCACGTCATAGACCGCTTTGACCACCTCGGCCTTGCCGCCGATCGAGTTGTAGACCGTCTGCGGGCTGACCGCGGCACGCGTCGCGAGCAACG
>DASSDE010000888.1:0-3190 GCA_035697365.1 Kribbella sp.
CGAGGTGATGGTGATCGCCGCCGCGCTCTCGATCCAGGATCCGCGGGAACGCCCCACGGACGCCGAGGCGCAGGCCCAGCAGGCGCACGCCCGGTTCCGCGACCCCAACAGCGACTTCCTCGGCTACCTGAACCTGTGGGCCTATCTGAAGAAGCAGCAGAAGGACCTGTCAGGGAACCAGTTCCGCCGGATGTGCCGCAACGAGTACCTGAACTATCTGCGCGTCCGTGAGTGGCAGGACATCTACGCCCAGCTCCGCCAGGTCGCGTCCCAGATCGGCGTCTCGCTGAACTCCGGCGCCCCGGCGGATCCGCAGAGCGTACACATCTCGCTGATGTCCGGCCTGCTCAGCCACCTCGGTATGAAGGACCCCGCGAACCAGCACCAGTACCTGGGCGCCCGCGGGACGAGGTTCGCGATCTTCCCGGGCTCCGGTCTGTTCAAGAAGCCGCCGCAGTTCGTGATGGCCGCCGAGCTGGTCGAGACCTCGAAGCTGTGGGCCCGGGTGAACGCGAAGATCGAGCCCGAGTGGGCCGAGGACCTCGCGCCGCATCTGATCAAGCGCTCGTACTCCGAACCGCACTGGGAGCGGAAGGCCGGCGCCGTGATGGCGTACGAGAAGGTGCTGCTCTACGGCGTACCGATCGTTGCCCGCCGCAAGGTGAACTACGGCAAGGTCGACCCGGAGACGTCCCGCGAGCTGTTCATCCGGCATGCGCTGGTCGAGGGCGACTGGGACACGCACCACAAGTTCTTCCACGAGAACCGCAAGCTGATCGAAGAGGTGGAGGAGCTCGAGGAGCGGACCCGGCGGCGCGACCTGCTCGTCGACGACGAGACGCTGTTCGCGTTCTACGACGAGCGGATCGGCGCCGAGGTCGTCACCGGGCGGCACTTCGACACCTGGTGGAAGACGGCACGGCAGCGCGACCACGATCTGCTCGACTTCGAGCGTTCGCTGATCGTGCGCGAGGGCGCGGAGGTGAAGGAGGAGGAGTTCCCACTGCACTGGGTGCAGAACGGGATGACCTTCGACCTCACGTACGCGTTCGAGCCGGGGACCGACGCGGACGGCGTCACCGTCCACATCCCGCTGCTCGTCCTGAACCAGGTCACGGCCGACGGGTTCGAATGGATCGTGCCTGGCTTCCGCGAGGAACTGGTCACGACCCTGATCAAGTCGCTGCCGAAGGCCGTCCGCCGGAACATCGTGCCGGCGCCGGATCACGCGCGGCAGATCCTCCCCCAGCTGGATCCGGCGTCCGGACCGCTTACCGACGCCATGGCTCGCGAACTGCGGGAGCTTCGCGGTGTGGTGATCGAGCCGGCCGACTGGGACTGGAGCCGGGTGCCGGAGCATCTGCGGATGACGTTCCGGGTCGAGGACGACAACCGGAAGACGGTGGCCGAGGGCAAGGATCTCGCCAAGCTCAAGGAGAAGCTGAAGCCGAAGACGACCGCCGCGATCTCGCAGGTCGCGTCGAAGGCGGTCAGCGGGCTGGAGAAGTCCGGCCTCACCGACTGGACGTTCGGCGATCTGCCGCGGAGCTTCTCCGAGCACCGCAACGGCCTCACCGTGGCCGGCTACCCGGCGCTCGCCGACGAGGGCAAGACGGTTGCGATCCGTCTTCAGGAGACCGAGCGCGACCAGGCCGCCGCGATGTGGGCCGGCACTCGCCGGCTGCTGCTGCTCACGATGCCGTCGGTGATCGACGTCGTGCAGCGTCAGCTCAGCAGTGCGCAGAAGCTGACGCTGATGGCCGGTCCGCACCGAAACGTCGGCGAGTTGCTCGACGACGCGATCGCGGCCGCCGTCGACCAGTTGATGGCGGCCGCAGGCGGGCCGGCGTGGAACCTGACCGCCTTCTCGATCCTGCGCGACGCCGTACGGTCCGACCTCGCGGACACCGTACTGACGATCCTCAAGCAGGTGGAGCAGGTCCTGGGTCATGTCCGTACGGTCGACAAGCAGATCTCGCGCGCGGCAAGCCCGACGCTGCTCGCCGCACTGTCGGACGTGCGCGGTCAGCTCGAGGCGCTCGTGCACCCCGGCTTCATCACCGAGACCGGCGCGCAACGGTTGCCCGATCTGACCCGGTACCTGCGCGGTATGGAGCAGCGCCTCGACAAGATCGGCGCCAACGCGGCCCGCGACCGTTCCGGGATGGCGATCGTGCAGAACCTGACGGACGAGTACCAGAAGCGCCTGCGCGCGGTCCCCACCGGAAAGTACCCGAGCCCTGGGCTTCTCGAGGTCCGCTGGATGCTCGAGGAACTACGCGTCAGCCTCTTCGCGCAAACCCTCGGCACCCCGTACCCGATCTCCGAAAAACGCATCCGGAAGGCCCTCGCGGAGGCCTAGGAGTCGAGCAGGCGGCGGGCGTGTTCGTGAACGGCGGCCCGGAGTTCGGGCGGGTCGAGGATCTCGAAGGGCCAGTGGATGCGGATGACGCCGGAGACGAGCGGGCCCAGGTCGTTCGCGGCGAAGCGGACCTCGCAGGTGTTCTCGTCGATCGGGTCGACGATGCCTTGGCTCGGTGGGATCAGGCGGGCGACCGTCGCGGCGTCGGTCTGTACGCGGACCCGCGCGACGATGTCCCACGGTGCGACTCCGGTGCCCTCGGCAACCAACTCGACAGGGTCGGGCGGGTCCTCGAAGTGGTGGCGGGAGCCGGTCAGCTCCGGATTCGTGATGCGGTCGACGCGGAAGGTCCGCCAGGCGTCCCGATCGCGGTCGCGCGCCACGAGGTACCAGCGCCGGCCGGTGTGGACGATCTGCAACGGCTCGACACTGCGCTCGGACTCGGTACCGTCATGGGTGCGGTAGCCGAACCTGATGCCCTCGGTGTGCCGGCAGCCGACCGCCAGCGTGACCAATACACCGCCGTCGACCGGCGGCAGCTCGCCCTGCGGCAGTTGGGTGGTGTGCGCGCCGATCGCGTCCACCTGTTCGCGCAGCCGTACGGGCAGGACCGGGTGGAGCTTGGCGAGCGCGGAGATCGCCGCCTCCTCGCCCCCGGAGACCGTCGTCGTGGTCGCCACGCGGAGGCCGACCGCGATCGCGACCGCCTCGGCGTCCTCGAGCAGGAGCGGTGGCAGCCGTCCGCCCGGACCGAGGCGATAGCCGCCGCCGATCCCCGCCTCGGCCTCGATCGGGTAGCCGAGCGCACGCAACCGCGTCATGTCCCGG